>NZ_JBEPWD010000041.1:0-19442 GCF_041642575.1 Salegentibacter sp.
CATCACCGTAACATCCAAGGTTTTTAGATGGGAAAAAAGATGTTGCGCCCACATCCCCAATTGCTCCTGTTTTATATGTCTTTCCATCTTCTGAATGGAAATTCCCTCCTATAGCCTGAGCATTATCTTCAATAACATACAGGTTATGTTCTTTGGCTATTTTCATAATCTCATCCATATCTGCCGACTGGCCGAAAAGATGCACGGGAACTATAGCTTTGGTCTTTGGGGTAATGGCTTTTTTGATTGCCTCAGGGTCTATATTGAAGGTGTCGGGTTTTACGTCTACCAGCACTGGCGTTAATTGCAGCAGGGCAATCACTTCAACTGTGGCGGCAAAAGTAAAATCGGCGGTGATAACTTCATCCCCGGGTTTCAGGTCAAGCCCCATCATGGCTATTTGCAGGGCATCGGTACCATTGGCGCATGGGATAACATGTTTTACTCCAAGATAATCTTCAAGTTCTTTCTGAAACTGCTGGACCTGAGGCCCGTTTATAAATGCTGCTGATTCTATAACTTCCTTAAACGAGGCGTTTACTTCATCTTTTATTTCGGCATATTGACCCTTAAGGTCAACCATTTGTAAGTTTTTCATAGGTCATTTTTATAATGCACGAAAATACGAAATATCGGTCCTTCCGCCAATCTATTTTCAGGAAAGGCCTATTTTAGCGGAAGAAAAACAGGGTTTTGCATATCATCTATAATTCATTCACCAGGTTAACCGAATTCCTCCTGCCGGCGAGCGGGATCTTAAGTCAAAAAATGAAGCTTTTTGTTAAAGGCAGAAAGGAGGTTTTTCCACGCTTGAAAAGTGAAATTAAAACAGGAGAAAAATACATCTGGGTTCACGCCGCTTCCCTTGGTGAGTTTGAACAAGCCGTACCCGTTATTGAGCTGTTGAAAGAAAAATATCCACACCACAGGATTTTGGTGACCTTCTTTTCTCCTTCAGGTTATGAGAATAAGAAGAAGCACCCCCTCGCCGATATCATCACTTATCTCCCCCTTGACACCCCGGGCAATGCCAGCAAATTCCTTAACCTGGTAAAACCTGAACTTGTATTCTTTGTGAAGTACGATATTTGGCCAAATTTCCTGAGGGAAATAAATCAAAGAGGAATACGCAGTTTTCTTATTTCAGGGGCCTTCAGGAAAGATCAAATCTACTTTAAAGGCTATGGCACCTGGATGAAAAAAGCGCTACAAAGCTTTGAACATATTTTTGTTCAGAACCAGGAATCGAAAGATCTACTGGAGAAAAACGGCTTCAGGAATGTTAGCCTTAGTGGCGACACCAGGTTTGACCGGGTTGCACGACAACTCGCTTATGACAATAAACTCGAAGTCCTCGAAAATTTCCTGAATGGAGAGCTCTGTATCGTCGCCGGCAGTACCTGGCCAGAAGATGAAGAATTGCTGCTGAAGTATATAAATTCAGCACCTTCAGGAGTGAAATTTGTGATCGCCCCTCATGAGGTCAAACCTGAAAAGATCAGGAACTTAAAAAAAAGAATAAAGATACCTGCTGTTCTGTATTCTGAAACCCCTGGCCGCGACCTTAAGGATTTTCAGCTGCTGATAATCGACAATATTGGTCTGCTCAGCAGAATTTACAGCTATGCAAACATTGCTTATGTAGGCGGTGCGGCCGGGGATACCGGGCTTCATAACATTCTGGAACCTGCCACCTTCGGAATTCCTATCGTAATAGGGAAGAATTTCAAAAAATTCCCGGAGGCCAGGAAACTTCAGCAACTCGCAGGATTATATTCGGTGGCTTCCGAAGATGAGCTTACGGAGATAATGAATAAAATGGTGGAAAATGACGAGTTCCGAACCAAAACAGGAATGATTGCCGGGCATTTCATCAATTCAAATACCGGTGCAACCCGGGTAATAGGTGAATACCTCTCAGAAAAGGCTATTTAATTTCCCTTTTTTAAGATTTTTCTGCTAAAAAATCACAAATAAGACCCATAGAATAGATTTTCAGCCTATTTTCACAGATTGAACTAAAAACTACAATTTTATGAAACGTGTATTTGTAATAGGAAGTTTATTCCTTGTAAGTACTTTAAGTCTGGTTTCCTGTCGCGAAACTTCTGAGAATGAGAAAGAAGTTATCGTTAGAGAACGAGAGGTTGAAGTAGAAAAAGAAACTCCTGAAACTGAAGAACGCAAAGGCATCCTGGAGAGAACAGGAGAAAGAGTTGATAAGGAAGTTAATAAAGAGATAGACGAAGAGATCGATAAAATTGGAGATGACAATTAGAAAAACCTATGGTTTTATCTTAAATCATCGATGATTTCTGGAATTTTATGAAAATTTTAGCAGTAAAATGAGCTTAACATATGGTCACATCTCTAATTTTGCTGAATATAAACTAAAAACAACCAAATTATGAAACGACCAATTTTATTACTAGCAATGATATTTACGTTGTCAACCGCTTTAACTTCCTGTAGAGAAGTAAAGGAGGAAGAAAACGAAATGGAAATGCACAGCGATGACATGGACGACATGGATGACATGGATGACATGGACGATGTTGGCAACGATATCGAAGATGCAGTCGATGACACGGGTGACGCTTTAGAAAATGCTGCCGACGAAACAGGAGATGCTATCGACAGAGGCGCTCAGGAGGTAGAAGATGAGGTCGAAGGTAACGACGATCTTTAATATATATTTGATTCTTAAATTATGAAAAAGTTAGTTTTTTTATTGGCGCTTACTTTTAGTACCGCTGCGGTTTTCACCTCCTGTAGGGATGATCGTTCCGGTGTTGAAAAAGCTGCAGACGACATTGAAGATGCTGCAGATGATGTAGGTGATGCCATAGACGATGCTACAGACGACATGTAGTATCACAACAACCTTTATTAACGACAACCAAAAACCCTCTCACAAAGAGGGTTTTTTTTATGCCTCTTTCTTAAAAGATTTAAGGTCCCTTTTTAATTCTTCCATAGATTGCTGCAGCTCCCTGAAAAGCCCGCTCTGGGAAGGATTATCGAGGTTAAAGGTGAGCTTGCTGTTTACCTGCCAGAGTTCCTGTATGTCGTTCACATCAATTTCTATAGGCAAATATTCTTCGTTAAAAGATATGAGCAGCAGCTTAGCGGGATCGGGTAATTGTTGTAGTTTCTTCACCAAAACCGAATCATAGAGTACCACTACATAAACTTTGTTATTTGATACCTGGCTCAGATCGGGTACGGCTTTTCCCAGAACCCACTCTCCGGGATAATAATTTGGAAGCATACTATCTCCCTCAACCTGGAAACCACGATAAGTAGCATTGCGGAATTCCGGCAGGGGAATATCAAAAGCCGGCAATTGATTATACCATTCTACATCCTGTACATTATGAGGGTATCCGGCAGCTGCCTTTTGGTTAACCATGAGAATATTCTCATTATCGGCACTATCAACCGTGACCACTTTAGGACTTACGTCACCTTTACTTAGTTGCAGATATTTCTGGCCGCTTTCTCCAAACAACCATAGGGGATTAATCCCAAACCGACTCAAAAGTCCGGCTACTACCTTACCGGATAATTTGGTCCGACCGCGTTCAATATCAGCGGTAGAGTTCTTGATGCCCAGTAATTCTGCAAACTCAGACTGAGTGAAGTTGTTTTCTTCTCTTACTTCCTTAAAGTGCTTGATCTCAATTGATGGTGGTGTTCCCATAGAAGAAGTGTTTTCGGAATAATTCCCATTTAGGTTTCAAATTTATTGGATTTATTCCAATACCGCAAAAAATTCTATGGGTTTATCTAAAAAATTTGCAGTACCAATAACTTATTTACAAAATGAATCATCCTCAGGGTAAAAAGCCATTCCCTGAAGCCATGACTCTATATTCATCCCTCGCCTTCTTTAACTACATTTAAGCGATATTATAAACTATAGCTAATCTTTATTTTCCCAGAATACCATTGATCTTTTTAATAAGATCTTCCATTTCAAAGGGCTTGGCAATAAAATCATTTGCTCCCGCTTCCTTGCACTTGGGCCCGGCATCATGCAAAGCAGACATCATAAGTACAGGAGTATCTTGAGTCTCGGGGTTTTCCCTAATTTCTGCACAAACATCAGTGCCATTCACTCCGGAAATAAGCATATCCAGTAAGACAATGTCTATATTGTGCTGCAGGATCAAATCCTGGGTTTCTAATGGTTTTTCGGTTACAATAACTTCATATCCATAAAATTCCAGCAGGGTTTTCAACATTTCCCCGATCCCTGAATCATCATCAACCACTAATATTTTTGAATTTTCTTCCATAATTAATCTTCAATATCAAGTAAAAAACTGAATTCGGCGCCTTTGCCCAGCTCGCTGGAAATTTTTATTTCCCCCTTATGCCTGTCTATGATCTCTTTAGCCAGAAAAAGTCCAATCCCAAATCCTGAGTAAGTATCTTCTTCCTTTTTATCAATTCTAAAAAAGCGCTTAAAAATATTCTTTTGGTCGGTTCTGGAGATACCAATCCCCTTATCTTTTACACTTACCTTAACACGATTTTTACTATCTCCCTTAACACTAAGTCTAATATGATTATTATCAGGAGAGTATTTTATTGCATTGGTTATTAAATTGATAAGTACCTGGCCAATCCTGTCTCTATCGGCAAATACCTGGCAGTTTAATTCATGTTCCACTTCAATTTTATGCTGAGTATTGGTGAAGGTTATGTCTTGAATAGTTTCATCTACCAGGTCATTAAGACTGAATCTTTCTTTCTGAAGTTCCAGCTTATTTTCTTCTATACGGGTAAGGTCAAGTATTTCGGAGATAAGTCGGGTCAACCTGGTGATCTGGTGATCTATTCTTTGCAGCGAAGACTTCAAAGGCAGGTTTGTTGGAATAGGCTCCCTGGATTTCTGAAGCAGGCTTAATAATAACTGGACGTAACCTTTTATGGATGTAACAGGAGTTTTAAGCTCATGACTAACCATTTTCAGGAAATCTTCTTTTCGTTTTTCTTCTTCTTTGATCTTATGGATCTCGGTATTAGTACCAATCCACATCTGTATGTTTCCGCTTTCATCTTTAACCGCTTCTGCCATGGATAAATGCCAGCGAAATTTCCCGGCTTTATCTTTAAGACGCAGTTCCATCTCAAAATCCTTGCCTTCCTGAAGAGATCTTCTCCAACGATCTTCGTATACGGCTCTATCTTCATCATGAATAAACTGGGTCCATCCCTGGGTTTTCAGAGCTTCACTGTCCTGACCTGTAAATTCCAGCCAGTTCTGGTTAAAATAAATATTATTCCCAACTGCATCGGTATTATTCACCTTTCCGGGCATAAGATCGGCCATTTGCCTGAAGTGGGATTCACTCTCCTTCAACAGATTCTTAGACTTCACCATCTCGGTAACATCTACAGCCATATTCAAAATGCCATAGATCTTTCCCTGCTCATTGCGGAGGGCTTTATAGGTAAAGTTGAAATAACCGGTTTGCATTTTGTCCCCAATCATAAGTTCAACTTTATCTTCCTTTCCCCAATAGGTTTCCCCGGTCGTATACACTTTATCCAGCAGATCATGAAAAGGCTGTCCCTCAAGTTCCGGTAAAGCCTCTCTTAGGGTATTGCCAAGCACCTTCCTGGATTTTCCCCAAAGGCTGATCATAGCATCATTGGCCAGACTTACACGCATTTCCCGTCCCATATAGATAGCTGTAGCCACATCGGCCTCGCGTACTATAGTTTCAGTAAGATGTTCCTTTTCCTTTATGATTTTTTCCTTTCTGTGCTCTTCATGAATATCTACCACCGTACCGATCATCCCTTCAAAATTCCCGTCAAAATCGAACTTGGGACTACCGTGATTTACCACCCAGCGATATTCTCCGTTCTTATTTTTAATCCTGAAACGGTTGCTGAAGGCCTCCCGCTTACTATTTCCAAGATCAACAGTTACCACAGCATTTTCCCGATCATCGGGATGTACTGCATCAAGCCAGCCCCTACCCAGAGAATCTTCTTTCTTTTGCCCGGTAAAATCATACCAGTTCTTGTTTAAGTAATTCGCTCCACCCTCGGCTTTGGCTATCCAGATTATAGCAGGCACGGTATCGATAAGGTCACTAAGTCTTGATTCACTTTTCTCCACTTTCTTTCTTGAAAGCACCTGCTCGGTCACATCTACGGCATGCACAAAGATACCGTCTATTTCACCGGCCTGATTGCGCGTAGGCTGATATACAAAGTTGAGATAAGAATTCTTTAGATTCCCTTCTTCATCCTTTAGGTTGACAATAATCTCATTTCCAATGAAAGGCTCCCCGGTATGATATACATTATCCAGAAGGTCAACAAACCCCTGCTTCCCGACTTCAGGTAGGGCCTCTTCGACTGTTTTTCCCAGAATATCCCGGTTCCCGATCAACTGCAGGTAATTGTCATTGGCAACTTCAAAAATATGATTTGGACCTTTCAGGGTACAAATACTTGCAGGTGCATTTGAAAATATTTCCCTAAAAACTCTTTGAAAATATTTCTCCTGCCCCTTATTCCCGGAATGATTTTTCTGTTTCTTAAAGCTTAACAAAATCAGCTTTTCTCCTGTAGGAGTTTTTATGAGGGAGGAATTCAGAATATAAGTACGTAGCCCTTCATGGCCGTTAGGAAGATTTAGGCTTACCCCCAATAATTTATCGCGGGAATTTTTCCTGATATCAAGATGTTCCTGTAATTCCTGACGGGATTCCCCGTGAAATAAGTCCAGAAAAGCCTGCCCGGCATCCGTTTCGAGTTCAAAGTCTTTATCAAAAACCTTATTAGATCCGATTATTTTTAATTCCTCATCAAGTATGACAAGAGGTTCCCGCAGATCTGAAATAAGGGAATTCGCAAAAGCAAAAACCTCATTCTCGTAAGCCGAGTCAGGGTTTTCGCTTTCCGTTAATTTATTCATAGATGAATTATGGTAGTCTTTTCCGATACACTAATATTAGGCTACTAAAATAATGGCTTTGAGCCAAAGGAGCTCCAAATCTTTTCTTATGAATTTCTTAAAACTTTAGCGCCCGCTGAAATACATCGGATATTTTTCATATTACTGCGCCAGGTATCCACCATCTATAGGGTAATAGGAACCGGTAGCGAAGGAAGCCCTGTCCCCGGCTAACCACATGAATAGCTCCGCAACTTCCTCTGGTTCCCCTAAACGTCCAATGGGGTGAGCCTTGACTAACTCATCGAGCAAATCCTTATCCAGGTCATCCAACAAAGGTGTTTTAATAAAAGCCGGCCCTACCGAATTTACTCGCACTCCTTTAGCTGAATATTCCAACGCGGCGCTTTTTGTTAAGCCTAAAACCCCGTGCTTGGCAGCCACATATGCGGCTGAATTGGCAAAACCAACATCCCCGAGTATGGATGCTACATTTATAATTGAGCCCTTCCCATTCTCCAGCATGGCCGGTATCTGGTAGCGCATCCCATAGAAAACTCCCGAAAGGTTGATCGCGATCACTTTATCCCAGTCTTCGATCTCATATTCTCCTACCGGGGCCTTTTCTCCACCAATCCCGGCATTGTTAACAGCAATATCCAGTTTCCCGAAATGAGACAACGCTTCTTCCACACTCTTTTCTGAATCCTCAGGTTTCGAGGCATCGGCTTTTACAAAAAATGCCTTTCCTCCGGCATCTTTTATTTCGTCTACCAGCTCCTTGCCTTTTTCCTCATCGATATCGGTAAGTAAAACCGAAGCTCCATTCTTTGCAAACAGAAGTGCCGTGCTTTTACCTATTCCTGATGCTGCTCCGGTAATGAGAGCGACTTTCCCTTTTAACTCCATAATTATACTATTTAATTGTTTATCTCCTCAAGATAAACTCAAAATGACTCAAAAACCATGAGAAAACTCATGATAGCATATTTTACTTAAATTGCCGGGAAATCCCCCTCATGAAAGCTTTTGTGTTTACACTTATATTTCTCCTTTGTTTTTCTGGAATTGCCCAGGATAAAGCCCTACCGGAAGGATTTGTATATCTGCACCAAATGATTCCCGGGATTGAACTAGACATCCGGTATGCCGGCGAAAATAATTTTCTTGGCAAACCGGTAAATGGATATAACCGGCCGGTAGCGATCTTAAGCAGGCCTGCAGCAGAAGCTTTGGCGAAGGTTCAAAATGAGCTGATGAAACAGGGGCTCTGTCTTAAGATATTCGACGCCTACCGCCCCCAGATCGCGGTCGACCATTTTGTGATGTGGGCCCGGGATGCAGCCGACACCCTGGCTAAACAGAAATTCTATCCCGATGTTCCTAAATCAGAGCTTTTTCAAAAGGGATATATCGCATCAAAATCGGGGCATTCTCGTGGCAGTACAATCGATCTTACCATAATTGACGCTGAAACCAAAGAAGAACTGGATATGGGTAGCTCCTATGATTTCTTCGGAATTATCTCTCATCACGATTCAGCACAACCAACAAAAGAACAAAAAGCCAACCGGGAAATGCTGAAAAGCCTGATGATGAAGCACGGCTTTCATCCCTACCCTGAAGAATGGTGGCACTACACTTTAAGGAACGAACCATATCCCGAAACCTATTTTGAGTTCCCTGTAGAATAGTCCCTCGTCTCTGCGTAAATAAGGTTAGTCCAGCTCAGTCTTGACCCAACAATTATCCCATTAAAAAGTCAGCTTTTGTCGTTTGCATGACTAATTTTGTATTTTGAAACCGGGTACCTCAATAAACTGTCTTCTATGAAAATACTCCATACCGCCGACTGGCATATAGGTAAGAAACTACATAAACATGAGCTTTCTGAAGATTTTGAGCTCTTTATTGCGTGGTTGTGCGGATTTATTGAAAAAGAGTCAGTAGATGTTTTATTGATCTCGGGAGATGTCTTTGATCTGGCCAATCCTTCTTCAGAAGCCCGGAAACAATACTACCGTGCCTTGATGAAACTCCGGAAACTCGATTGCAAGCTCATCATCACAGGCGGAAATCACGATTCCCCCGCGATGTTGGACGCGCCAAAGGAAATACTCAGGGAACTTGAAATGCACGTAATTGGTGGCCTCCCCAAAAACCTGGAAGACCTTATCATTCCTGTAAAAAACAGCAACGATGAAACGGAACTGGTAATCGCTGCAGTGCCCTACCTGCGGGACGCCGATCTGCGAAGTGCCGTGGAAGGACAAACCTACGAAGACAGGCTGGAGGCAATTCGCATGGGAATTCAGCAGTGTTTTAGTCAGGCTTCTGAAATATGCGAGAGAGAATATCCCGGTATCCCGGCTATTGCCATGGGCCACCTTTTTGCCGCCGGCGCTGAAACTTCAGAAAGCGAGCGGGAAATACAAATTGGAAACCTGGCCGCTTTTAATGCCCTTCAGTTTGGGGAGTATTTTAGCTATATCGCTTTAGGGCATATTCATAAGCCACAAAAATTAAATTCTGCCGTTCCCACTTATTACAGCGGTTCTCCCCTTCCCCTTTCCTTCAGTGAAAGAAAAGATGAAAAACGGGTACTGCTGTTAAATACCGAAACCGGTTGGGAGCCAGAGAACATCCCTGTACCGCCTTTCCGCAGTCTGTTGAGGATTAGCGGCAACATAGGAGAACTGGAATTAAAGCTCAAAGCTCCCGGAGACCAAAGGCAATTGGAATCCCTGATTGAGGTAGAACTCACGGAAGAAAATTATGATGCCGATAAGATCCTGCAACTCGATACCCTGGTGAGCAATTTCGAACTTGAAGGTTTCAGGATCGTAAAGCACAGGGTGAATTTTAAAAACCGCATCACCGGAGCATCAGAGCTATACCGGGAACAGAAACTGGAAGATCTTAAACCTAAAGAGGTTTTTCTGGAGCTCATAAACCGCCACGAATACGATGATAAAACCAAAGAAGAGATCCTCAGCGCTTTTGAGGAAATCCTGTTGGAAACCTATCAAAATGAGAATGTGTAAATCATGAAAATACTCAGGATAGAATTCAAAAATATTAATTCTCTTAAAGGAGAAAACCAGATAGATTTTACAGACTCGCCTTTTACCGGCAGTTCCCTTTTCGCCATAACGGGACCTACAGGTAGTGGGAAGAGCACTATCCTGGATGTGATCTCTCTCGCCCTTTTCAACAACATTCCCCGAATGGGAAAGATCTCCACTTCCGAGATCAACAGGACGGGGGCAATTCTAACCCGGAACCAGCAGGAGGCTATGGCTGCAGTTACCTACCAGGGAAAATCGGGGATTTATAGGTCGCAATGGAGTATTTCTACAGCCAGAACCGGGAACCTGCGGGATTATGAAATGGAACTCAGCGATGTTGGAACCGGAAAACTTATAGATCTGAAAAAGTCGGAAGTGCCTGGGAAGAATGAAGAACTCATTGGCTTAAATTACAACCAGTTTATAAAAGCGGTATTATTAGCTCAGGGAGAATTCGCCCAATTCCTGAAAGCCAAAAAAGAGGAGCGCGGGGAATTGCTGGAAAAGATAACCGGAACTGGAATTTACAGGCAACTGGGCATGCTGGCCTTTCAGAAATACCGGGAAGAAAACAGGGAAATACAAACCAAACAAAACAGGATAGAAGCGATAAAAGAACAGTTGCTAAGCCAGGAAGCCTATGCTAAAAAGACCGCGGACCTAAAAGACAAAGACAGGCTTGAGCTGGATCTGAAAAAAAAGATCGATAGCCTGAATAAAAACCTGGAATTAAAAGAAAAGATCAGGATTCAGGAAAAAGACATCAGCACCCGCGAAAAACAAAAGTCGGAAGCGGAAGAAAATTTAAAATCATTCGATCGGGAACACGGCTACCCGCTCAAGCAACACGAAAAGATAGAAGACAACGCAGAGGAATTGCGAAGCTGGACCTTGCTGAAAAAAGAAATCCACGACCTGGATGAAGATTTGAAACAGCTCCGGGAAAGGGAACAGCAAAATAAAGAAAATCAAAAATCCTGTTTGCAGGAAGCAGGAACTCTAACTGGCACCGACTTAACCTCAGAAACAATAATTGAAAGTCTGGAAGTTTTCTACAAAAAAATAAGCTGGCTGGAAGAAGAGCGGCGAACAAAAGTTCAGGAGTTCAAGGCGCTTCGCGATCAGTTTCAGACTGAAACCCGGGAACTTTCTATAATCCTGGCAGAAGAAAATCCGAAGAAAACCCGGGAAGAATTAACACAGCTTGCTCAAGTTTCAGAAGAAAAGTGTCATGAATTACAGGAATATTTAAAAGGAATTGATCTTGGAAATATTTCCAGAGAAAAACAAAAGATAGGTTCCCGTCTGGAACTGGCGCGGGAAGCCTGGAGGAAAGAAGATGAATTAAAGAATATCACTTCTGAAGTAGAAAAGCTGCAGCGAGAGGAAGATGGGCTTAAAACTAAATCAATGACCCTTCCTCAGGAAATCGAAAAGGCCAAAGACAAATGTGCGTTGCTGGAAGAACGACAGGAAAGACTAAAGCTTAAAAAACAACATCAACTTCTGCAGGCCAAATTTGAAGAACAACGGCATATCCTGGAAGACGGTGAGCCTTGCCCCTTATGCGGTGCACTGGAGCATCCTCTTGCTGAATCGCTTCCTGAAAAAGATGATTCGTTGGAGCTCGAAATAAAAAAAGCTGCAGAGGAACTATCCGCCTGGAACAAAAAGCTCAGCACCTCTGAAACCGAATTAAAGCATCACAGGCTAAGATTGGAAAGCATACAGCAGGAATTAAAGCAAATACACACCAATCTTAATACCCGAAAAAAAGATTTTACAGAAAAATACGGGCACCTGCAGGAGGAGGAAAATAAATCCTGGGAAGAACTCTGCGAAGGATGGCAAAATAAACTGGTTAACCTGGAAGCCTGGGAAAAGGAACAAAACCGACTTCGAGCCATCAAGGCCGGAATTCCGTTGCTGGAGAGACTGGGCAAAGTTCTTGAAGAGGGTAAAAGAATAAAACTGGAAAGAGAAAATCTATACCGGGGCAAAGATATTTCCAAAGATACAGGTGATCTAAAGACGCGATGGACCAGGCTTTTGCAGGAACAAAAACATGTAAAAGAAAGACTGGATACACTTTTAGAAAGATCAGTTAAAAAAAAGAATGAATTCCAGAATTTGGAAACTCAGTTGCTAACCCAACTACGTGAAAAAGGTTTCGATGATATCGCCTCTGCAAGGAAGGCCTTAATGCCTGAAGTTGAATGCCGAGCCCTGAGAATGCGAAGGGAAGAAATACATAAGAATATAACCGCCGCCTCTTCTTCTTTAAAATTATTGCATTCTCAGCATGAAGAGCTTAGAAAAGTAGATGTCCGGGAATCCCGGGAGGAATTGCAGAAACTTCTGAATGACCAGCAGCAAAAGCTTGCCGAGGTTAGCGCGGAATGCAGAGAACTTTTTAGCAGCATTAAAAACCACGACAACAACCTGAAACACCTGAAGGAGATCGAGGTTCAGATAGCTGAAAAGGAGAAAAAGATAAGACGCTGGCGCCTGCTTGATGAACTTATTGGCGATTCAAAAGGCAAAAAATTCAACGATTTCGCCCAGGACCTGAGTTTGAGTCAGTTGTTGCATCTGGCCAATCACAGGCTGAAAGACCTGAGCGACCGCTATCGGATAGATAAGCCGGAAGACGAAGAAGATGACGGCCTGGTCGCCATTGACGAGCATATGGGTGGGCAGCGACGATCGGTAAAAACCCTGTCAGGTGGAGAAACCTTCATTCTGAGTTTATCTATGGCCCTGGCATTATCAGACCTTGCTTCCCGGAATGTAGAGATCAACTCGCTGTTTATAGACGAAGGATTCGGAACCCTGGATCCCGAAACCCTGGACCAGACCCTGGATACCCTGGAAAAACTACAGTCTGAAAGTGAAAAGACCATCGGTATTATCAGTCATGTGGATTCTTTGAAAGAACGAATCGCCACGCAGATAAAACTCAGCAGAAACGGACAAGGCTACAGCAGTCTTGAAATAATTGCTTAAGCTCCGGCAAGAGCAGGCTTAAATGACCCCACTAATTAATTTTTCTTATTTTTGGAAATTAATTTTTCAATCAACCGCCCTATCAGCAAGCAATTAGAACTCAGCAAAGAACAACAGGAAGAAATTGAATCCATAAAACAGATACCTATCGTATCTAAATTGCTGGATGTGATTTGTCGTACAACAGGAATGGGCTTTGCGGCAATCGCGAGGGTTTCTGATCAGGCCTGGATCACCTGTGCCATAAAAGATGAGATAGCCTTTGGGCTTGAGCCCGGGGATGAGCTGGATGTAAAAACCACTATTTGCCATGAGGTAAGGTTGAGCCGGGAAGCTGTTTTCATAGATCACGTAGAAAAAGACGTGCATTACTGTAAGCACCCCACCCCGATTCAATATGGGTTTCAGAGCTATGTGTCCTATCCTATATTCAGGAAAGATGGCAGCTTTTTTGGGACTTTATGTGCCATTGACCCAAATCCCACAAGGGTGAATACGCCGGAGATCAAAAATATGTTTGATCTTTTTTCTGAGCTTATCTCCTTTCATCTGAATGCTGTGGAAGAAATAAAAATTTCGGCTAATGAACTGGCAGATGAAAAACAAAACTCAGATCTGCGGGAACAATTTATCGCTATTCTTGGACACGATCTAAAAAATCCACTTGCCACTACGCGCATGAGCGCCGATCTGTTACTTAAGGTCTCAGATAACGAGATCGTAAAAAGACAGGCCGGCATTATTAAAAGCACAAGCTTCAGAATGGCCGGACTTATAGAAAATATCCTGGATTTTGCACGTGGCCGCTTAGGACAGGGAATTGTGATTGAACGGCAGCCCTGCCGGGACAGCTTACAGAAAACCTTGAAACAGGTGGTAAAGGAAGTAGACATCATGGCCCCGGGACGTAATATTGATCTGAAACTGGAAATAGAAGACGACGTAGACTGTGACGAAAACCGGATAGCGCAATTGTTTTCCAATCTGTTGGCCAATGCAGTTATTCACGGCTCTGAGGAGCATTCCATAGATGTTTTTGCCTCTTCTAAAGGTGGTGAATTCATGCTCTCAGTCAGCAATGGCGGTGACAAAATCCCTGATTCTGCCAAAAAGCATCTGTTCCAGCCCTTTTACCGGGAGGATGTAAAACCCGGGAAACAAGGTCTTGGTCTGGGGCTCTTTATAACTTCAGAAATTGCCCTGGCCCATGGAGGAAAAATGGAAGTGAACTCTACCGATGAACAAACTAAATTCATCTTCAGAATGCCCCTGAAAACAAAGGATTAATTAACTAATTTCATTTTACTTTCAATTCTGGTGCAAAACGAATATTGCTTTGGTTCCTGCTTTGGAATTTTCTTACCATCGGCAACAGCTTGATGAACACTAAAGTGAGGATTTAAGCTCCCATATTTAAACTTATACCGAAAATCACAATTCACAAAAACAGTTATTCTATCGACTAAAAACTTATCTTGCCTTCTTAAATTTAACACCTATGGCCTCAGGAATATTTGCAATTCTGGATGATATTGCAACTTTAATGGATGATGTGGCGACTATGAGTAAAGTCGCAGGTAAAAAAACCGCAGGGCTATTAGGCGACGATCTGGCCGTAAATGCTGAAAAAGCATCCGGATTTATTTCTTCCCGGGAATTGCCAGTACTCTGGGCAATCACAAAAGGCTCATTTCTAAACAAACTGATTATCCTGCCCCTGGCTTTTCTGCTAAGTGCATTTCTACCCTCTGCCATTATAGTGATCCTGGTAATAGGCGGACTCTACCTGGCCTATGAAGGTGCAGAAAAGATTTTTGAATATTTCTTTCCTCATTCCTCCACAGCTGAAAAACCCAAACTGGAAAAACTCTCTGAAGAGGAAATCCTGAGCAGAGAAAAGGAAAAAATAAAATCAGCGATCCTTACCGATTTCATACTCTCCGTGGAAATTGTTATCATAGCGCTAACCAGCGTTGAAAACCAGGAACTACTCACAAAAATTCTTGTGGTAAGCATCATCGCCCTGATAGCCACCGTGGGGGTTTACGGAATTGTAGCACTAATCGTTAGAATGGATGACTACGGACTTAAGCTCATCGCTTTAAACGATAGAGAAAACAGCTTCTCTGATAAAATCGGAAACTTCCTGATTAATGCGCTGCCAAAAGTTATCAAAAGCCTTACAGTGATCGGAACCATTGCCCTGCTATTGGTATCCGGAGGAATTTTTGTACATAACCTCCATTTTATGGAAGGCCTGTTTGAAAGCCTTCCCGGAATTCTCGTCGAATTCCTAACCGGTATGGTGGTTGGATCTGTAGTGTTGCTTCTCATAAAAGGCGGCACTAAAGTCTGGAAAAGCATAAAGAGCTGATTTAAGCCAGGGAATAAATTCCATAACCTAATCAGCTCCCGAAAAACGGTCAACCCTATTCAGTTCTCTACATAAACTTAACTACAAACAAGCATCATCTCTTCCAGTCTTTTTTCAGCCTTCTCCAGGGAAGATTCAAATCGGTTTGGGAAGGAATTCTCCTCAAGTAAACTGCAGTAATAAGAGATGCCTTCCTGCATGCTTTTAGCAAAGTTATTAAGGTTCCTTAGTGTTTTCTTATCAAATTCCTTTGTATCATTCAGCTCTTCCTGAAAATAATCCAGGTACAGCTCCAGCTCTTTGATAAACATATGCGGCCTTTCCTTATTGCTTAGCAGATCATTTCTTCCATAGATATGATCGGTCATTTCCTGAAGGGAAGCGATCCTGGAATAGTTGGCGATATTTGGCCCGGGGCAAATGGTAACCGCTTCCAGTTTTTTAAGAAAAGGTTCCTTATAGCTCACCGGCGCTGCATTGCTCAAACCAATACAAAGGCACTCTTTTGCCAACACCTCATCCAATTGCTTTTTAAACTCCTCCTCTGGTAATCCGGCTTCCTCAAGCTGCTTAACCTTTAGTTTCTGATATTTGGTTGAAGCTGTACAAATAGGTTCTTTGGTAAATTCGGTATTGGAAACCAGGTATTTTTCTGTACAGGGACTTCCGGGTTTTCCATTTTTAATTCGGTCCAGCTTCTCCTTTTCGGCGCTGGTATCTTTAAGGTAATTAAACCGAACTCCCAACGGGGAATTCTTGCTCAACAGCACATCTTCCTCCCCTGCTTTGCTTAAAAGATCAAGGGTATGTTCATCAACTGTTGTCGCTTCAGGACAAAGCAGAAAAGGCGTACCCCATCCTGTACTATCTACGCCATACTTTTTGCGGAGAAAATTTGCTTCTTCAGCAGTTCCTATCCCGCCCTGAACGGTAATTTTTATCGGGTGAGGTTTCTCAAAGCCGGCCTGACCTTTCGCCTTTATGGCAGGATCATAAATCCTGAAAAGCTCATCAGCCAGTTCCTCTCTTTTATTGCTGAATTCTTCCAAAATAGGTCCCAGCAGTAAACCCTGGGTAGCGAAGGCATGGCCTCCACAATTTAATCCCGATTCTATTCTGAATTCACTTACCCAGATGCCTTTTTTAGCCAGGTATTTTCCCTGGATCAATGCCGACCGGTAATCGCTCACTTTGATCACTATCCTTTTGCTGAAGGTCCCCCAGCCTGTAGCATCGAATTCTCTGAAATCTTCCAGGTAATTATAAAGCCTCGGATTCATCCCCGCCGAAAAGATCACCGCCGAATTATCGAGACTGCTCTGAGCATAGGCTTTTAAAGCCTCCAGCGCATCCGATCCATTCTCGATCAACTCCCCCGATTTATCAAAATTGTTCTTATCTACTTTGGTCATAATATTCACCTCTATAGCTCCTGCTGTAATCTCCTTGCGCAGAAGTTTTTCCAAGGTCTTCTTTAATTCTGCATCTCCTGTTTTAATAAATTCCTGGTATTTTTCTTTCAAGCCGGAGTTTTCCGGAAGCATCTCGAAATATTTAACCAGATCAGAACCTGTTTCAAAGGCTGAATTTCTGATTTTTTCCAGTCGATCCTGTACATTCCGGTTTACCAGGTCCAGGTAATCAGTTATACGGCGCGATCGGTAATTTTCTTCCTTGCTTGAGATCGGGACATAGGTTTCCCCGCTATCCTGATAGTAATATTTTCGCATAGTCTCGATAAGATTGTCTTCAATAATGGAAAGCGCCGAGCTAATCCCAAAAGCGGCAACCTTAACGGGAGAATCAATTGTAAAAGCAAGACCCATAACCGGGATATGGAACTGGTGCGGAGATAATGTATTCATAGTTCAGATAATTTTAAGCCGATAAAGATGAACAATCACCAGGCTTTAAAATATGAGCGGAATCATATTTTTGAAATTTGTGTTTCAAAATATCGACCGATTAACCTGATTGTTTATTGTATCTTCAAAAAAGTATTGACCAATTAAAGTCTAAAATATGAAGACAGCATCCCTTACCAAAAACCTGGAATACAACGAGTCCAAACCGGTTGTGGAAATCTTGTTGGATACCGATAGCAGCAAGGAAATTCGCATTTTGATGAAAAAAGGCCAGGTGATGAAAGAACATAAAACCTCCTACCCGATCATGGTGGAGATCTTCGAGGGCAAAATTTCCTTCGGAGTTAATGGCGACACCCACCAGCTTGAAAAAGGTGACCTTCTATCTTTGAAGGCTGGTATACCTCATGACCTGAAAGCTGAAGAAGACAGCACCATAAGGCTTTCCCTTTCCAAAGCAGATTCCGTGGAAAGAGTGAAAGAGGTGGCAAAAGGAAGTTAGAATAAAAAGTCTCGCCTGGGGTTAGGGTGGAATTTCTGAATTATCCGTTATGCCGGACTTTATCCCGCAGAACACTAAACGATAAACCATAAACGTTCTCAACAGAGAACAGAGGACTTAAGATATCTTCTCAGGGATTTCGTATTTACTTTTGAGCTCATCCATATCCAGTTGTTTCCCCACCGCTTCCTTTACCATTATAAACTCATAAATATTTTCCTTATCTATAATCCCGATTAATTTCCCGTTTTGCATTACGGGCGCAACAGAAATCTTTTGTACCAGAATTTTTTGGTAGATCTCCTGCAGCGGCATATCAGGATCCAGGCTCAGAAATTCGGTTTGCATAGCATCGGTTACAGGAGAAGAATTACCTTTTTCTGATAGTCCCTTAATCAGGTCATTCCGGCTTAAAATCCCCAGTACTTTTCCGTCTTCTACGATCACAAAATCGTGGGCCTGCCCGTCAAGAAGTAACCTCACGGCCTTTCCAAGATCGTCGTTTGGACTAAGCCTGGCAAATTGTTTCATCAGTATATCTTTCACCTTGTAACCTGTAAGTGAAGTTTTGGTCATTTCCATTTCTGCTTCGGCACTGGCGCCCAAATAGATAAATATCCCTATAAAAACCAGAAAAATATTCCCATAAAAGCCCAGAAAAACAAATCCAATAGCTAAAAATTGCCCTATCCCTGCTGCTATCTTTGTAGCCTTCCCGCGTTCAAACTTAAATAACAACAAAGCCCGCAGTATCCTTCCTCCATCCATAGGAAAAGCCGGAATTAGATTGAAAATCGCCAGAATCATATTAGCAAAAAGCAGGTTATACCAGAATCCCACCCCGCTAAAGTTCATTAGATTAAGCGGTTCAGAAAAGGAAGGGAGACTGTTAAAGGCTAAAAGGGCCAGAAGGATGAAAACACCTATCACAAGGTTTACCATGGGCCCGGCAATGGCCACCAAAAGTTCCTGCATGGGTTTTTCAGGGAATTTCTCCAGGCGTGCGAGACCACCAATTGGCAATAGGGTTATACTTTTTGTGTTGATATCGTATCGCTTGGCCGTTAAGGCATGGCCAAATTCATGCAGGGTGACACAAAGAAAGAGCGCCAGGATAAACACAACGCCCAGAATGCCCTGCATCATGTCCTGCTCCATCCTGTAATGCAGAATAAAGATCCATATCAAAAGGATCAGGAATGTCCAGTGAACCGAGACTTTTATCCCGGCAATTCGCCCAAGGTTTAAAGACCACTTCATTTCCATATTCTCAGCCTGTTAATTAATTTTCAGTGAAGTATAATGGGAATTCTCCTTTAAATTTACTGAATTTCTACAGATTTTCTACAATCTTCTTCCGAAAGCTTTAACTATCTAATGCTGGAATAAACTGACCAGGCCTGTCTAAATTTGGTTTTAGCATAACGAAGGATAAAGGTTCATAAAAACCTAAGAATTTCGTAAATTAAGAATATGAAAAAGCATTATAATATCATTATTGCAGGAGCAGGTGGGATTGCTGAAGCGGCCGCCCTGCTTCTCGCAGAATGGAGCGGGGTTACCTCCTCCATTTATATAGGAAACCGTACGCTCTCTAATGCTCAGGAATTAGTCAAATGGGTTAGAGAAGGAACCACAAAAACTTGTGAGATAGAGGCCTTTCATCTCCCGGAAGATAAAGTGACCGAAGAAATGAAAGCCATCC
>NZ_JBEPWD010000042.1:0-19364 GCF_041642575.1 Salegentibacter sp.
CCCGGAAATTTATATCCGGTATTCTGTAGGGCAGCAGTTATACGGTAACTACTTTCTTTAACCGCGTTATCAGGTAAACCAACCAGGTGATAACCAATGCCGGTAGCCACATTTACCTCAATAGTAATTGTAGTTGCCTCTACCCCAAAAACGGCACTTCCATAAACTTTTACCAGCATTTAAAGATTTTGTTTCCTTAAATTTAGTAAAATTTACGAAATGTTTTGATTCTTATACGTTTAACACGTTATTTCGGTAGTATTCTATCAAACCATCAATAGGTCTTCTTACAATATTTCCAACCTCAATTCCGTAAGGCTGAACTACTGCACGAATAATATCTTCGCTGAAGTAAGCTATACTTCCAATAAAGTGTACCGGAACATTCTGCGCCTGTTTATAAGATAGCACCCTTGAATGCACAAAATCGGTAATTCCTTCGTGAACAAGTTTATAGAAATATCCATTGCGCTCATTGGTGAAAATGAATTCAGCAAAGTTTGCGAGATAGGTATTGGGATTTTCCTTTCTATAGAGGTTTTTCTTGATCTCATCTGAATCAAGATCATATTTCTGCTCAAAAATAGTTGATAATTCGGGCGGCATTCTTTTATAATAATAATCTCTAATAAGTCTTTTTCCGAAGTAATTACCACTGGCTTCATCCATAAGAATATATCCAAGAGAATGGACTACCTGTTGAATTTCCTTTCCATCGTAAAAGCAGGAATTAGAACCTGTACCAAGAATACAAACTATTCCGGGTTCGGTTGTTGCGGCGTAAACAGCAGCCACAATATCCTCTTTTACAACTACCTCATTGGCATTGGTGAAAAAGTTGGTAAAAATATCTTCAAGAAGTTTCCGCGGAGTTTCTGTGCCGCAACCGGCTCCAAAAAAATGTACCCGCTCCACCTTATCTTTTACTTCTTTTAATTCTATATTTTCCTCAAGGCGTTGTTCGAGCACCAATTCTGGAAAAACTGCCGGATTTAATCCTTTAGTCCTTGTTTTAAAAATCTGCTCTCCCTGTGCATTCAATAAGATCCAGTCACATTTTGTCGAGCCACCGTCTGCTAATAAAATCATGTGTCTTAGTGGGGTTTAAAAAAAAGCCTGATGAAAACGGCTGCAGGTTTTCTTAGAAATCCTACAGTTCCAATTTTCCTTCAGGCTTTTTTCATTTAGATATTATAAAGATGCTATGTGCACCGCTAATTTAATTATTGAGGCAGAATAACCATATTCGTTATCATACCAGGCCACTAATTTAAAGAAATTATCGTTTAGTGCAATTCCGGCTCCGGCATCAAAATTACAGGTATGTGCTTCGGAGACAAAATCCTGAGACACCACTGCTTCTTCAGTATAAGAAATCACTCCTTTATAATCTCCCTCAGAAGCTTTTTTGAAGGCTGCTTTTACTTGATCGAAAGACACAGACTTTTCTGTGCGCACGGTAAGGTCTACAACAGAAACATCTGCTGTGGGAACCCTAAAGGCCATCCCTGTAAGTTTTCCGTCCAGTTTTGGTATTACTTTTCCTACAGCTTTAGCCGCACCGGTGGAAGCAGGAATTATATTTAGAAGGGCACTTCTACCACCTCTGAAATCCTTTTTAGAAGGACCATCTACAGTTAATTGAGTTGCTGTAGTTGCGTGAACTGTAGTCATCAAACCTTCTACGATTCCAAACTCATCATCAACCACTTTTGCAAGTGGAGCAAGACAGTTAGTAGTACAAGAAGCATTAGAAACTATAGTGTCTTCAGCTTTAACTTCTTTATGGTTAACTCCCATTACGAACATGGGCGCATCTTTAGAAGGTGCTGATATCACTACTTTCTTGGCACCTGCAGTAATATGGGCCTGAGCCTGTTCTTTGCTGGTAAAAATACCTGTGCATTCAAGTACAATATCTGCTCCAACATCTCCCCATTTAAGGTCTTCTGGATTTTTTTCTGCTGTTACGCGAACGGCATTTCCATTTATAACAAGGTTACCGTCTTTTACATCAACATCTCCTTTGAATTTTCCATGTACAGAATCATATTTAAGCAGGTATGCTAAATGATCTACTTCGAGAAGATCATTGATAGCCACAACTTCTACATCCTTATTTTCGGCCGCTATTCTAAGGGCTAATCTCCCAATACGACCAAAACCATTAATTCCAATTTTTGTGCTCATAATTTTAAATTTAAATTTTTAAACTGAAGTGATGTTAGCCACCCTTCTTAACTCTTTGTCTAATTCACGCCCTTCTTTAAGCGCTTTTTCCAATGTAACATGAACCACCTTTTGATGGTGCACTCCAATCATTATATTGGATTTACCATCGGTAAGGGCTTCTACTGCACCGACACCTAATTTACTAGCCAGGACTCGATCAAAACAACTTGGAGAACCTCCGCGTTGTATGTGTCCCAGGACTGAAACCCTAATGTCGTACTCTTCATATTTCTCACCAATATGCTCGGCAAGTTCAAATATTGTCTTTCCGCTTTTTTCTCCTTCAGCTACTACGATAATGCTTGAGGTCTTTCCGGATTTTTTACTCTTTTCCAGAGATTCCATCATTAACTCTATTCCCCCGTCCTCTTCAGGGATAAGAATTTCTTCCGCACCGGCTCCAATACCACTATTCAAAGCGATATCTCCGGCATCACGCCCCATAACTTCAATAAGGAAAAGCCTGTTATGTGAACTGGCTGTATCTCTAATCTTATCTATGGCTTCCACAACAGTATTAAGTGCTGTATCGTAACCCAAGGTATAATCTGTACCGTTAATATCGTTATCTATGGTTGCCGGAATCCCAACAACAGGGAAATCATATTCCTGATTGAAAACAAGCCCTCCTGTAAAAGTTCCGTCACCGCCTATTACAACGAGTGCATCTACCCCCGCTTTTTTTAGATTTTCGTGTGCTTTAGCTCTTCCCTCTTTGGTTTTAAAATCCATAGAACGGGTCGACTTAAGGAAAGTACCGCCTTTGTTAATTATATTTCTAACAGATCTTGCATCAAGCTTCTCAAAATCGCCCTCAATAAGACCTTGAAAACCGCGGAAAATACCTGTACAAGTTAGATTGTAATAAGAACAAGCCCGAACGACGGCTCTAATCGCGGCATTCATTCCGGGAGCATCTCCTCCCGACGTTAACACTGCTATATTATTGATTTTCTTCATGATTACCTCAAAGCTATTTCAATTGATTAATATAACCTAATTTTCGCAAAAACTAAATCGTTTTCGGTTGATAACTAATAAAAACAGCCCATTCGAATGGGCTGTTTTTAATAAATTAGGAGTTTTTCTAGTTTTTTATCAATATCTGATATTTCCAGGGCTCGAACTCCAAATCGCTGTTTTCTGAAAAATTTTGGGATTCTCCAGTCATATAATCTTTAAACTCACCGTCTAATTCTACCGAAAATTTAACCGGAGAATCACTGAAATTAGCAAGATAAATTAACTCTTGTCCGTCTTTTTCACGTTTGAAAGCCATAACCTTTTCCTCTTCTGAAGTTTCAAGAGATTCATAAGAAGCCGCCTCTTTTGCTCCGTGTAGGGCAACATTTTCATTCTTAAGCTTACCTAACTTCTCAAGGATCGGCCAAACTTCTCCTTTCTCTTTAGAGATCGTGTCCTTTTCAAAGAATCTAAGCCTCTTATCCATATCATATTCCTGACCACTATAAATAAGCGGCATTCCCGGGAGGGCATAAGAAAAAGCAAGCATGGCCTCTGAAGCATCTCCCATTCGTTCTTTTACAGTCCCATTCCAGGAGTTTTCATCGTGATTCGTCACGAAATTCATCAGGTAATCATCTTCCTGATAAGTGGTATCAATCTTTTGCATGTAATTCTCCCAGTCTTTCACTGTTTTCTTGCCCTGGGCCATTTCATTCATGATGTGATGACCTTCCCAGTTATACCCCATATCGAAGGCTTCATGGAAAAGATCTTTATCTTCTGATTCGGCAAGCATGAATAGCGGTTTATGAGTTTCCAGTTTTTCTACAGCTTGCTCCCAGAATTCGGTAGGAACCTCTCCCGCAACATCAGCACGGAAACCATCAATATCATATTCTTCCACCCAGAATTCCATCTCTTTGGTCATCGCATCCCAAAGCTCTTCATTGTCATAGTCAAGGTCTGCCACATCGGTCCAGCCCCAGCTCTCACCGGTATCGGGGTTTAATGGATCGATGATCTCTCCTTTATCATTTTTTGTATAGAATTCAGGATGTTCTTCCATCCAGTGGTGATCCCAGCCCGTGTGGTTAGCAACCCAGTCAAGAATTACATACATTCCGTTCTCGTGAGCGGTTTCCACAAGATTTTCGAAATCCTCAAAATCTCCAAATTCAGGATTTACATCGGTATAATCGGCAATTGCGTAGTAGCTGCCCAAATATTTCTTTCTTTCTTCTTCGTCTTCGATATCTTCTACCGAAAGATCTCCGGTTGCTTTACGGTTCTTCATGGAAATAGGGTAAACCGGCATTAGCCAGATCACTTTCACTCCCAATTCCTTTAACTGCGGAATATCTTTAGTGAATTCCTCGAAGGTTCCTTCAGGAGAATATTGACGGATATTTGCTTCATAGATCACAGCAGACTCCATAGCTTCGTTAGAAACCGGCTCCAGACTTTCCTGCTTTTCTTCTTTTTGCTCTTCCTGCTTTGGCTCATTTTTACAAGATACCATCAGCACCAGTAGCGCCATTATTATTGAAAATTGTTTCATAATTATTATTTATTTAGTTGATTTTTGTTGTAAAAAGGTACACTCCTTCTTCGTTTAATTCCAGGCTATTATTCCATTCAAAAGTTTCCTCTGAAATCAAATTTTTAAGGGTTTTCCCACTTAGTCCTAACTGCGCAAATCGTTCAAGGTCCAAGTTGAATTTTGCCTCATTTTTATTCAGAATGATCACTACACTTTCATCTTCGGTTTGCCTTGCCAGTAGATACACTCCATCCTGAGGAGCAAAATGAAGCGTTTCTCCCGCATGAATTGCGTTCGAATTTTTGCGGTAGTTCAGAATCTTCTTCAGAAAATCCTGCATATCCGACTCTTCGTCAGAAAGGCCCTCCCCGGTGAAGGCATTGGTGTCATGATCATCCCAACCTCCGGGAAATTCAGTACGAATGAGTCCGTGGTCGCCGGGATTAGCGGTGTCATCCATAAGGATCTCGGTGCCGTAATAGATTTGAGGTGTTCTTGGAAGCACCAGCATATAAGCCACAGCCATTTTGGTTTTGGTTATATCTTCATCCAATTGGGTAAAGATCCTGCTCTTATCATGGTTGTCGGGAAATATCATAATATCCTCAGGACATTCATAGGCAAAATCGTTGGCCAGGCCTTCGTAAAGTTTAATTAGTCCGCTGCCCCAGTTATCTTCTTCCTTTAAACCTTCAACAACAGCGCCTTGCATAGCAAAATCCATTGTAGATCTAAGGTTTGATTCGTAACCGTCTTTATTTTCTACACCATCCTGCCAGTAACGAATTAACAGCGGATTATAGCTCCACTCCTCTCCCACGATATTGAAATCGGGATATTCGGTCATAATGGCACCGGCCCAATCACTCATAAAATCTTTATCGGGATAAGGATAGGTATCCTGCCGAATTCCCCCAAGGCCGAGATATTCTATCCACCAAATGTTATTTTGAATTAGATATTTGGCCATAAACGGATTTTCCTGATTCAGATCTGGCATGGTATCCACAAACCAACCTTCAGTCATTTGTTTTTTATCTACGTCAGCAGCATAAAAATCCTGGTTGGTAGTTCTTATATGGTTGGATTTTGTTATTTCCTTTCCCTGCTCAAATTCTTCCTGGTAATTCAACCAGTCTTCAAAAGGCAGGTCTTCCATCCACCAGTGGCCTGAACCAATATGGTTAGCCACCTGGTCCATAATGAGTTTGATACCTCTTTCCCTGGATTTTTCAGCCAATTCTTTGTATTCTTCAAGCGTTCCAAAGCGAGGATCAACCCGGTAGAAATCGGTCATTGCATACCCATGGTAAGAGCCAGATTCCATGTCGTTGATCAATAATGGTGACGACCAAAGGGCGGTAAAGCCCATCTCATCTATATAATCCAGGTGATTTATAATTCCACGGATATCCCCTCCATGCCGACCATAATCATCTTCCCTGTCTATTGTTTTTTCTCTAAGTGACGAATCTTCATCATTAGAAGGGTCACCATTGGCAAACCTATCTGGAGTGATAAGATAAATGGCATCTTTATTATTAAATCCGATAAAATCAGATTCAGGTCGGGTTCTTTCTTTTAATTCGTAATCCTGAACAATACTTTCTCCGTTCTCCAATTTAAAAGTTATAGGAAACCTTCCCGGTTGAGCCTGCTCTGTCAATTTAAGATCCAAAAACAGGTAATTGGGGCTTTTAGCGCGATGAACAGCTTCCAGGTCAATTCCGGCGGCATCAAGGTTTACTTCAGCCTTGCCTATATCTTCCCCGTAGATCATCAGTTGTAGTTCAGAGTTTTCAAAGCCAAGCCACCAGTTAGGCGGTTCTACTCTTTCAATTTGAGCCATCATCGAGAGGCTTCCGAAGAAAAATAGGGTAATTAATATTTTTTTCATAATTCAAAAATTTAAAATCCGCAACTTAAAATATAGCTGCAGGTTGTAATTTAAACGCTTATCTCCTGGCTGGGACTTACCTCTACAGTTTTCCCATTGACTTTGATCTCAATAGCGCTGTCACCCTCGAGTAGGAATTTAGTTTTATCCTTGTTGACGGTGACCTTCAGAATCTGATCGCGGAAATTCACCTTAAAGGAATAGGCCTGCCATCCGTCAGGGATTCTTGGAGAAAACTCCAGCTGATCTTCTTTAACCCGCATTCCTCCAAAACCTTCAACGATGCTCATCCAGGTTCCGGCCATACTGGTAATATGGCAACCTTCTCTTACTTCATTGTTGTAATCATCAAGATCAAGTCGGGATGTCCTCAAATAGAATTCATAAGCCTGTTCCATTCTACCCAAAACAGCAGCCTGAATACTGTGGACACAGGGCGATAATGAAGATTCGTGAACGGTAATAGGCTCGTAATAATCAAAATGTTTTTCCAGCTCTTCTTTGCTGAAGTGATCCTCAAAGAAATAAAAGCCCTGCAGCACATCGGCCTGTTTGATGTAACATGAACGCAGGATACGATCCCAACTCCATTTCTGGTTAATAGGTCTCTGACTTTTATCAAGCTGACTAACCGGTTTGATTTCCTTATCTAAAAAGCCATCTTGCTGAAGGAAAACACCATCTTTTTCTGAAAATGGGAAGTACATATCGTCTGAAACTTCTTTCCAGGCTATCAACTCGCTGTCGGAAAGATTAGTATGCCCCATAATGCGTTCATAATCCTCCTCATAACCATGTTTCACTTTCTCGATCATTTCCATAGTGTATTCCAAACACCATTTCGCGATATAGTTGGTATACCAGTTATTGTTTATGTTATTTTCATATTCATTGGGCCCGGTAACTCCCAGAATAACATATTTATTCTTTTCACTACTAAAATTGGCTCTTTGATGCCAGAATCTGGCTATTGCGATCATTACTTCAAGACCTTTTTCAGGAATGTATTCAAAATCTCCGGTGAAACGTACGTAATTGAAGATGGCATAAACCATGGCACCGTTACGGTGAATTTCCTCAAACGTGATCTCCCATTCGTTATGGCTTTCTTCTCCATTCATCGTTACCATTGGATAAAGCGCAGCCCCTTTTTTAAAGCCTAACTTTTCAGCATTTTCAATCGCCTTATCGAGTTGATTGTAACGATAGGTCAGTAGATTTCTGGCGACCTTTTGGTCTTTCGTAGCCATATAAAAAGGAATACAATAAGCCTCGGTATCCCAATAAGTGCTTCCTCCGTATTTTTCTCCTGTGAAACCTTTAGGGCCAATATTCAATCTTTCATCCTTTCCTAAATAGGTTTGATTAAGCTGAAAAATATTGAAGCGTATTCCCTGCTGGGCTTTGACATCGCCGGTAATCGTAATATCGGCCATCTCCCAGATCTTCGCCCAGGCTTCTTTTTGCTGTTGAAGCAAATTCTCAAAACCTGAAGCCAAAGCTGTTTCCAGTACTTCTTTCGCCGCTGAAACCAATTGATCTCTTTCATGGTTCATATCAGAAACATAACCGGCATATTTTCTCAAACTAACTTTCTGCCCTTTTTCAACATTAATTGAATAGGTGAAAGTTAATTTATCATGAGTTCTGGATTCTTTAAAATCGATTTCTTTCTTTTCCCCATCAACCAAAACTTCCGATTGCATAAAGGTACCCACGTGGAATTCTGTCTTCAGGGTTTTAGAAAGTATAAACCCTTGATTATCTTCTGATTTAACCTCTAAAGTCTTCCAGAAATGTTCTTCCCAGTTGGCATCGGTATTGGTGATTCCGCCATCGAGATAGGGATCAAAACGAAGTTCTGCATCGCTGTTTAATACCTCAACTTCATAATCTATAGCTCCCAGTTCATCTTCAACAATAGACAGAAACCTGGTCCCTTTAACCGAAATTTCCATATCATTTGGCAAAACAGCTACAAAACTACGACGATGAAAACCTTCCTTCATATTAAGCTCCCGTTTGAAATCTTTTACCTCTTTACAGGTAAAAAGATCCAGAGCTTCACCGTTTACAAATACGTTTATTCCAATCCAGTTGGGCGCATTTAGCACTTTCGCGAAATATTCGGGATAACCATTTTTCCACCAGCCCACTTTGGTCTTATCGGGATAATAAACCCCACCGATATAGCTGCCCTGGAAACTTGGTCCTGAATACTGTTCTTCGAAATTAGCACGTTGGCCCATCACTCCGTTTCCAATACTGAAAAGACTTTCGGATGATTTTACTTTATCGGCATCAAAGCCCTCTTCAAGTATTGACCATTCATCCGGTTTTATATAATCCTGATTCATTTAAATCTCTGTTTTCTAAGTAGTTGTTCTAAAAATTCTCTTTCTATTTCCGTAAAATCGGAAAACACATAATCGGCTTCACCTAAAGTGATTTTATCGCCAATTCCAATACTCGTCATATTAGCCCGGTTTGCCGCCTGGATACCTGCTACCGCATCTTCAAACACAATGCTGTCTTCGGGCTTTACCCCTAATTTTTCGGCAGCGATCAAAAAGACTTCGGGATCGGGTTTAGCTTTGGTCACATCGGTACCATCTATAATGGCGTAAAACTTTTCCAATAGACCGATCTTCTTCAGTATAGTTCTGGCATTTTTGCTGGCTGAACCTAAAGCAAATGGGATATCGTTCTCTATCAAATAATCGAGTATCTCTGAGACTCCCGGTAAAATTTCAGATTCATCCATCTCATTTACATAAGACAGATAGTTTTCATTCTTGAGGTCCATCTGGCGCTGGAATTCTTCTTCTAAAAGCTCCATTCCACCCCATTTTAATATCTTCTGAAGTGAATGCACCCGGCTCACTCCTTTAAGTTGTTCGTTCTGTTCTTCGGTGAAATCGAAACCAAGATCGTTGGCCAACTTTCGCCAGGCCAGAAAATGAAATTTCGCCGTATCTACTATCACTCCGTCAAGATCGAAAATGACTCCTTTTCTCTTCTTCATTTCCATAAATTAAATTTTTACTTCTACGGGTTCATCAACATCATAAATTCTAATGGTAAACAAAGCAGCAATAAGAAAAGCCACCCCACTGGTTACCAGGGCGTAAATAGGATTTCCATCATACATATATTTCACCATTGGCCCACCTATAAGGGCATTGATTATTTGAGGTATTACGATAAAGAAATTGAAGATCCCCATATATACTCCCATTTTCTTTGGCGGAATTGAACCTGCGAGAATCGCGTATGGCATAGCCAGTATACTAGCCCAACCAATTCCAACTCCAACCATAGAAAGTAACAGCCAGTATTCATTAGGAGCAATGTAGATGGATAATAATCCCAGGCCTCCTATAATTAAGGAAACCATATGCGTACTTTTTCTACCTATCTTAAGAGCTATGGCAGGTAAGAAGAATGCAAAAACCGCCGAAACAGCGTTGTAAACTCCAAATAAGACTCCAACCCAGTCTCCCGCATCCTGATATGTCTCACTGCTATTATCTGATAGCGGTAAGCCATAAATATGGTGTGCGATTGCCGGCGTTGAGAACACCCACATTCCAAACAAACCAAACCACGAAAAAAACTGCACCCAGGCCAGCTGGCGCATAGTGAATGGCATATTTTTAAAATCGGTGAAAATATCTAAAAGGCTGGATTTTTTTGCATCCTCGGGAATTTCTTCTTCCACGTGGTCATCCATCTTTTCGAGTTCTTCGGGGGAGTATTCCTTGGTTGTAAAAACTGTTACCAGAATACTACCTACCAGGATCGCAGCTCCAATCACGAAGGAAAGCAACAGATTTAACGGGACTTCTCCGGCTACGGTACGGTTGCTAATATCAAACCAGTTGGTTAAAACATAAGGTAACCAGGAACCAATTACGGCTCCAATTCCTATCAAAACTGTTTGTACACTAAACCCAAGGGTTCGTTGATCTGAGGGCAGGTTATCTGCCACCAGTGCTCTGAAGGGTTCCATGGCTATATTAAAGGACGCATCCATTACGAAAAGCATACCCGCTCCTATCCAAAGAGAAGGCAGAATCGCAATAAACATATCGGCATTGGGCATTAAAATAAGGCCTGCCGCGGCAAGAATAGCTCCAGTTAGGAAAAAGGGACGACGCCGGCCCAATTTGGTCCAGGTCTTGTCACTATAATATCCAATGATTGGCTGAACTATAAGTCCAGTGATTGGGGCTACCAGCCAGAACCACGAAAGTTCATGAACATCGGCACCAAAAATTTGTAAGATTCTACTCGCGTTGGCATTCTGGAGAGCAAAACCCATCTGTATTCCCAGAAATCCAAAACTCATGTTCCAGATCTCCCAAAAACTCAAGGCTCGTTTTTGCATATCGTAAATTTAGATGTGTTACGATAAGCGCTATGACTTATCAAAACTTATTAAGGTAGGAAGTAAGAATATAAGTTCTGATAAATTGAAACTGGGGCAAATATAATAAAAATTTGAATGTTTGAATGCAGATTAATTTTTTGTTGACTCCCGGCGTACTAAACTGGTTTCTACGATTACGGTTTTATAAGACTCGACCTCATCGGGTTTGCGCTCCAGCTTATCGATGAGTAAATGTGCTGCCTCAGCGCCCATTCTGTTACCGTGTTGACTAACCGTAGTAAGACTCGGAATGAAACTTTTTGACAATTCTCCATCTGTAAACCCAATGACAGAGACATCTTCAGGTACATTACGTCCCTGCCGGCGTAAAGCCCCTATCGCCGAAACCGCAAATTGCTCGTTTACCGCGAAAAGGCCGTCGACATCCCTGGTCTTTAAAAACTCCCCTATCTCCTTTTCGCTGTTTCCCATATCCTCTATTTTCAGAATTAGATCTTCATCAACTGGATAATTATTTTCTTCCAGGGCTTCAATATACCCTCTGGTTCTAAGCTTACCTACACTCACATAGTCTACTGTGGAAATAATCCCGATTTTCTTACATCCAGTTTCTATCAAATGCTCCACCGCTTTTTTAGCTCCTATTATATCATCAATAATTACTTTATCGCAATGGACCTCATCTACCACCCTATCAAAAAGCACCACGGGCATTCCTTGATTTATAACCTCCGTGAGGTGATGGTAATCTTCTTTTTGCATGGTTTCTTTTGCCAGGGATAGGATAAAACCATCTGTACTCCCGTTTGCTAACAGATCCAGGTTGAGTACTTCCCGGTCAAAAGAGTTATTGGAGAGACATACTATTACGTTATACCCCTTTTCATTCGCAACCTGCTCCACTCCACTAATCACTGTGGTAAAGAAATAATGCACGATCTCCGGAATTATTATTCCAATTGTCTTTGTCTTTCGGTTCTTAAGACTTAAAGCAATATTGTTAGGCTTGTAATTATAGAGTTTAGCAAAGGCTTTGATTTTTTGTTTGGTCTCTTCCCCTATTTCAGGGCTGTCTTTGAGAGCCTTTGAAACGGTGGAAATAGAAACATCCAATTCTCTTGCAATTTGTTTTAGGGTAAGTTTAGGGCGCATACTATTTTATAAAGAATTAGTAAAAGATCAGGTACTAAATTGTAATATGGTAAAAATATCACAAATCTTATGGCTTATCATTAAAATAAAAAAGTTTTCAACACGCAAACGTTTTCGGACCTGAAACCTGACCAGAATCACATTTAAGCCGTTTTAATTTGTCTACTTTTAACCTCAGGAAGTAAGAATATAAGATTAATTTTTAGTTAAATCAATAAAATAATTTATGAAAACACTATTCAAAAGCACGTTGATGTTGCTCCTTATGCTGCCAATGAGCTTTTTCGCCCAGGAAAGCGTAAGCGGGGTGGTTAGCGAAAGCGCCTCCGGTCTTCCGGTTCCCGGCGCAAACGTTATTGTAAAAGGAACCACCAACGGTACTACAACCGATTTTGACGGGAATTATACTATTACTAATTTAGAATCGGGAGATGTTTTAGTCTTCTCCTTTTTAGGTTTTGCAACCCAGGAAATTCCCTATGAAGGTCAAACTACCATTAATGTGGAGCTTGATGAAGATGCCGCTACTCTCGAAGAAGTGGTGTTAATTGGTTATGGTAGTACTTCAGAACAAGATGCTACAGGATCGGTAGAAAAGGTCTCTTCTGAGTCCTTTAATAAAGGTGCTGTTGTTTCTCCGGAACAATTGCTTTCAGGTAAATCTGCAGGGGTTAGAATTACTCCAAGCAGTGGAGAACCTGGAGGAGGCGGCGAAATCAGGATTAGAGGAGGTTCTTCCCTTTCCGGAAATAACTCTCCGCTTATCGTTGTAGATGGTATTCCATTAGACCAAAGAGGTGTTCAAGGAGTAAGAAACCAGTTAAACTCTATAAACCCTAACGAAATTGAAGATTTCGTGATCCTGAAAGATGCTGCTGCTACCTCTATCTATGGTTCCAGAGCTTCTAACGGGGTAATTCTTATTACCACTAAAACTGGTAAAAAGAGCAGCCCGCTTCAATTGGAATATGACCTGAAGGTTTCCGCAGGACGAATTATCGATAAAGTAGATAATTTAAATGCTCAGGAATTCAGACAACTTATCGAATCTACTCCGGGTACAAACCCAGACCTTTTAGGTGACACTGAAACCGACTGGCAGGATGAGATCTACCAAACTTCTGTAGGAGCAATTCACAACTTAACAGCTTCACAGGGATTTGAAGACTTCTCTTACCGCGTAAACTACAACCATACTTCTCAAACCGGAGTATTGAAAACAGATGTTTACGAAAGAAATGCGCTTAATATCTCTCTTAACCAGGATTTATTTGATAATCATTTAAAACTGGCCTTAACTACTAAAGGGATTGTGGACGAAAACCGCTTTGCAGACCAGGGAGCTATTGGAGCCGCTGTGGCTTTTGATCCTACCCAACCGGTTTACGATGAGAGCTTGCCATTTGGAGGTTACTTTGAACACAACACCGTAAGTGGTGGAAGGTTGATTCCTCAACTCCAGGCTACCAGAAACCCATTGGCCCTTCTTGAAACCCTTGACGGAAGAGGGAAAACAATGAGAAATATAACCAACCTGAATGCTGAGTATAAATTTCATTTCCTTCCGGAATTAAATTTTAACGTTAATGCAGGTTTTGATTATGCAGAGAACGAAGGACATAACAGGCGTCCAACTTTTGCCGCCGCAAACGGATTGTATATCCAGGAAAGAGAATATACCCAGGAGTATTCAGGGATAAACCGAAATACGCTTTTGGATTTCTATTTCAATTACAAGACAGAGCTTGAAGCCCTTGATACCGAAATGGATTTAACAGCGGGACACTCTTATCAGGAGTTTTATATTCAAAATAATGATGAATTCACTGTAGCCGATGACCCTGGATACCGTATTGAACCAACTGTTATTAACCGAAATTCACTGGAATCTTATTTTGCCAGAGCAAGCTTTGACATAGCCAACAAATACCTTATTTCGGGTAGTGTGCGTCGCGATGGTTCTTCCAGGTTTGGCGGAGATAACAAATGGAGTACTTTCCCTTCAGCATCTGTTGGGTGGAAAATACACAATGAAGATTTCCTGATGGATTCCAATGCTCTTTCAGAATTAAAACTAAGAGCAGGATACGGGGTAACCGGTAACCAGGAAATTGGAATTAATTATGGATATTTAGGTGTTTACTCTCCCAGTGTTGGACCTGCCAGATATCAATTTGGTAACCAATTCTACAACACCCTTAGACCTGAAGAATTTGATGCTGAACTTAAATGGGAAGAACTTCAAACCTATAACGTAGGTATAGACTTCGGTTTCTTCAACAACAGACTATCTGGTACTGTTGAAGCATATTACAGAGAAACAGAAGACCTTCTTGCTACCGTACCGGTACCGGCTGGAGCTAACCTTAGTGACCTTTTGGTAACCAACGTTGGTGAAACTGTAAGTAAAGGTGTGGAAGTTGGTCTTAACGGAACAATTATCCAGAAAGAAGACTTTAACTGGGATATGAACTATAACATCACTTTCCAGGACCTTGAGATCACCAGACTTTCTTTAGGAGAAAATCCAGATTTCTTTATCCCTCAGGGAGGAATTAGCGGTGGTGTTGGTAACAACATCCAGATCTGGAAAGAGGGTTATGATCCTTCTACTTTCTTTGTATTCCGCCAGGTTTACAATGAAGCGGGACAACCAATTGAAGGGGCTTACGCAGATGTCAACGGCGACAATGAAATTACAGAAGCCGACAAAGTTCCTTATAAAAAGGCCAATCCAGATTACTTCATGGGATTCACAAATACCATGAATTATAAAAACCTGGATTTTAGCTTTACCTTTAGAGGTAGCTTTGGGAACTATATGTATAACAATACTCAGTCTGGTAACGGATTCGTAACCGCTGGTACTGTAACTCCACAGGATTATTACTCAAACCTGAATTCAAATGTTTTGGAGAGCAACTTCGTAAACAACCAGTTTTTCTCCGACTATTACATTCAGAAGGCAGATTTCGTAAAACTGGATAACATTTCTATTGGATATCTTTTCCCAGGGGACAAGGTAGATTTTAGAACCTCGCTTACGGCTACTAATGTTTGGACCATTACAGATTATGAAGGGCTTGATCCTGAGATCTCAAACGGTATAGACAATAACTTTTACCCAAGGTCTACCAATGTTGTACTTGGTCTAAACCTTATATTTTAATAAATAACAAAATAATATACTAGCTATGTTTAAAACATTTAAATCAATTCTGCTCGTTTTTCTTGGGGTGGCCCTATTCTGGTCGTGCGAGAGCGACCTGGAATTGCAACCTGAAGATAACAGGAGCACAGCTGAAAACACCTTCGATAGTCCCGAAGCTTACAAGCAGTTTTTAGCTAAACTTTATGCTGGGCTGGCAATTAGTGGTCAGGAAGGACCTGCCGGTAATCCTGATCTTCAAGGTCTGGATGAAGGGTTCTCTCAGTATCTGAGACTTTACTGGATGATGCAGGAACTCACTACCGAAACAGCAGTGATAGGATGGAATGATGGTACTATTAAAGACCTTCACGCCCAAAACTGGACTTCAGGTAACGAGTTTATTAGAACCATGTATTCCAGATTGATGTACCAGGTAGCCCTTACCAACGAATTCCTGCGTCAAACCACTCCGGAACTACTGGATTCCCGTGGTCTTGATGGTGCGGAAAGAGAAAACGTTGCCGGTTACCGTGCTGAAGCAAGATTCTTAAGAGCGCTTCATTACTACCACGCATTAGATCTTTTTGGAAACCCTCCTTTTGTAACTCAAGAAGACCCTATTGGAGCTTTTCTTCCAGAGCAAATTCAAAGTCAGGAGCTATTTGATTTTATCGCTTCTGAACTGGAAGCAATTGAAGGTGAGATCTCTCCTGTTGGAACATCAGAATATGGTCGTGCCGACCAGGCTGCCCTTTGGATGCTACAAGCAAAACTTTACCTGAATGCAGAAGTTTATACCGGTTCTCCTCAATATGACAGAGCGATGGAAGTCACTCAAAAAGTGATCAATTCCGATTATGAGCTTGTGGAAGATTATCAGAAACTTTTCCTTGCAGATAACAATGAGAATGGTGCAGAACAGGAAATTATTTTCCCAATTACTTTTGATGGAAACAACACCCAGTCTTATGGTGGGATGGCTTTCATAATTCATGCCGCTGTAGGTGGAGATATGGATCCTGACGACTATGGTGTAAGCAGTGGTTGGGCCGGATTAAGAACTACCTCTGCCCTTGTAGAGCAGTTCCCGGGAGAAGCTGAATCTGACGATAACAGAGCTTTATTCTTTACGGAAGGGCAAACAAAAGAGATCGACGATATATCCAGCTTTACCGATGGTTATGCCGTAACTAAATTCAAAAACATTGATGTAGACGGCAATCCTGGTTCTGATGGAACCGGAGAATTCCCTGATACCGATTTCCCAATGTTCCGTCTTGCTGATGCTTACCTTATGTATGCAGAAGCACACTTGCAAGGTGGTGGCGGAAGTCTTTCGGAGGCAACTAATTTAATCAATGAATTGCGCGAAAGAGCTTATGGCGACTCCAGCAACAACATTTCTGAGAATGATCTTACACTCGACTTCATCCTTGATGAGCGTGCAAGAGAACTTTACTGGGAAGGTCACCGTAGAACAGATCGTGTAAGATTCGGAGTATTTTCAGACCGTGGCCTATGGCCATGGAAAGGAAATGTTCCCCAGGGAACAACTACAGGTGCTCACAGAGACCTGATGCCAATTCCCGCTTCAGACTTAGGTGTAAATACCAACTTAACTCAAAATCCAGGATATTAATTTTATAATAACATTAAAAATGAAAAAACTTTCAATTTTATTATTAGCATTTGTCGCGTTAACCGGCTTTAACGCATGTACAAGCGACGATGATATAGTATTTGTAGCACAACCGGACCCGGAAGGGATTGAATTCACCAATAACTTCTCCGATGTTTACGAACTTACTAACAGCAACAGAAACAATCTTGCAGAGCGTTTCGTATGGACCGATGTAGACTTTGATGCCCCTACCACTATAACATATGAACTTCAGGGGAGCATAGACGAAGATTTTACGGTAATGGATGTTTTAGGAAGCACCGGTGGAAATAACCTTGGTGTAACTGTTGGTCAAATGTTGAGCATGGCAGAAGATGCCGGACTCGATAATGATCCTACTACTGATGAACCTAATACCGGTGAGCTTTTCTTTAGAGTTCGTGCTTTTGCAGGTGACGGAGAAGGAAATGCTTTAGAAGAATTTTCTGAAATAAGAAATCTTAGCGTTATGCTACCTGAAGCCGAAGAAGAGGAAGAAGAAGCTATGAGAGAGTTTTACTTTGTTGGAGATGCCACTGAAGCAGGATGGGATCCGGATAACAATAACACCCCAATGTTCAGAGATGCTGAAAATGAAGATGTATACTACTTCCAGGGGCGTTTTGCCGGTGGAGGCGATGTTGAAGGCTTCAAACTTATAGAAGTTCCAGGACAATGGCAACCTCAATGGGGTGGTACAGACGGAGTTCTTGGTGTAAACGCCGGAGATTCTGAGGATCCTGCTGCATTTAAAGTTGATGCAGATGCCTACTATTCCTTAATGGTAGATGTAGATAACATGACCTATACCTGGGAAGAAATAGACGAAAGCGATGCCACCGTTTATGATAATATTGGATTAGTTGGTGATGCTACTCCAGGTGGATGGGATAATGATACCGATATGACCCAATCTGATTTTGATCCACACATCTGGTATCTTAACGATGTAGAATTGGGTGATGGCGAATTCAAATTCAGAGCTGACGATGATTGGGCTGATAACTGGGGCGTTGCCTCTGGTATTAGTGGACAGACAAGTTATGGTTCTCCAGACAATATGTCTGTTCCCGCCGGAACTTACGACATTTGGTTTAACACACTTGATGGCCGGTATATTCTTATTCCGCAAGCTGCTGAGTAATTATATATCTTAACAAAAAGGCTGTCCACTGGGGCAGCCTTTTTTAATTCTTAAAAGATGAAAATAAAAAAATTTATATTACCGGTATTTTTGGGACTCGCCTTGAGTTTTACCTCCTGTTCCAAAGATGATGATCCCGTTGTAGATCCCGATGATGATAATTCGGGAGAAGTTCCTGTAGAACCCAATGAGCCGGAATTGATGGACCTCGATAATTATTCCAGCGGACAAAAAGTAATGATGCAAACCTTTTACTGGGATGTAGAACCACGCCATGAATGGTGGACCACACTCTCAGGAAAAGTTGAAGGTTGGGCAGATGCAGGAATAGACCGTTTATGGTTTCCGGCAGCCTCCAAGGGACAATCGGGTGGTTATTCCATGGGTTACGACCCTTCCGATTATTTCGATTTTGGAGAATATGATCAGCAGCAAACAGTTCCTACCCGTTTCGGAACTCGTGAAGAACTGGAAGCTCTAATAGATAAATCTCATGATCTGGGATTGGAAGTAATTGCCGATATCGTAATTAACCATAACTCCGGTGGTGGCTTGGAATGGAATCCGTATCGTGAAAAAGAAACCTATACCCTGTTCAACGAAGAAAACGGTAATGCCTCGGGCATGTTTAACCGCGATTATGAGAATTTTTATCCAAACAGCACCAGCCCTTATGATGACGGTAGTTTGTTCTATGAAGAAACTAACCTTGACCACAACCAGGAGTATGTTCAGGATTGGCTTTGGAAGAAAGATAATTCAGTAGCTAAATATTACATGAATGAAATGGGCTTTGACGGTTGGAGATTCGATTATGTTCTTGGATTCGAGCCTTGGGTGGTTAAAGCCTGGTTAGACGAAGTGGGCGGATTTTCGGTTGCTGAAATGTGGGATGGAAATGCTTCAAATCTTGCTAATTATGTGGAGGAAACCGGAAGCGGGGCTTTCGATTTTGCAACTTTTTACAAGTTGGATGAAGCTTTTGACCGCCACGACGATCTTACCTATCTGGAAAGAGATATGCTATGGAAAACCCATCCTGATAAAGCGGTGACCTTCACGGCCAACCATGATACTGAAAAAGACGAGAATGAAGACAATAATATTTCCGCGGAAAATAAGATGAAGGCATATGCATTTATTTTAACACATCCCGGATATCCCACTATTTTCTATTCAGATTATGAAAATGATGATTTTCAGGATGAATTAAAGCAATTAATTGAAAT
>NZ_JBEPWD010000043.1:0-19012 GCF_041642575.1 Salegentibacter sp.
GTTCCCATGCCTAAAGGCAATGTGCTTTTTGGAGTCAGGTTTAATTTTAATTAGGTATAGCTCTTTAAAGTAATAAACCTACAGCTCCTGGGAGATTATAGGAGGGGAAGATTTGGGTTTGGTCGTATTCATTTCCGGTTATAAGTAGTTTGCCAAAGTTCAGAACTTCCCTAAGATTACGTCGGAAAATGGTCGGTTCTTCCTGGCTCAGATCAGAAACCACCAATTGATAACATTCCTGGAGGTTTGGATAATCCAGATCATTGGGTGAGCTTATTGTAACAGGGGTATAACCGCGGGAGAGCAGTATTTTTTCCAATAGTCTTTTTCTAATTGGATCGTTTTGAATGATGAGGGCAATTTTCTTCACGATTTTTTAAAACTAGACTTCAAATCTATGATGAAAATGCTCAAAGAATAATGATCCTGATCATAAACCGCTGGAAATTAGAAATACAAAAGAAGAAAACTAAGATTTGTCCCGGTCGTAGTCCCTGGTAAACCTTATTAGGAGATACAGGGCTGTGCCTCCAATTGCTGAGGCAAATATCCCTATGATGATAAAAATTATTTCCAAAACTTGATTTTAGATCAGTTATTTTAGGTTGATTATCTATCCGTTTTTTAGCAGACTGAAGCTCTTATGTCAAATGTAGATACTTTAAAAAAGCAGACAGAAAATATGGCTGTTAAATGAATTGTAAATTTTACATTTAATCATCATTTCATCCATGAAATTAACCATTTACCGAAGAGGGCTTTTTTTATACCATTGCATTAATCTGAAAGCTTATTGAGTTCAATAATCTTGTTCAGGGATTTATAATTAATAATCGCAGAAAAATCCTCAGGCTCCAGAAATTTATCATTAAAACTTATCACCTGCGGATAAGTAAAAGCTCTTTTTTTGTCTTCCGGATAAACCGAGGAGGTTAGCATTACAATAAAAATTTCTTTTTGAGCATAATGAAGGTTTATCTTTTCGAGAACCTCCCAGCCATCCATCACCGGCATATTGATGTCGAGCAAAATAAGTAAGGATTCAACCTCCTCAATAGCCGCATGAATATAATTCATCAATTCCTTACCATTCCAGAAAGTTTTTATGGGTGTTTTTACCAGTTTTCCTATCTGCTTTTTCTGTAAAGTTGTAATGAGGTGATCGTCTTCGGCGATTAAAATTTCAATAGGTATGGCTTTGATCATTATAAACTTAATTCGGCCAACAGGAATTCTGAAGGCCCGGAAAGATACAAAACCTTGAAGATTGGAGAGGGAACTTTCCAGAAACCTTAACGATATATGAGTTAGATCAGCTTGAGCTGAAATTATTTAATAAATTTAAATGAGGCTTTATCTCTTCTCTTTTGAACTAAATAAATATGGGGAGTTCAACTGCTTGAAAAAAATCTATTGTACATCATCTTATTCATAAAGATTGTTTTTTCATAAATTAGTAAGCTAAACTTTTTAAAGATGAAAAGATCTTATTTTTTAACATTCGTTTTTGCATTATTCCTTTCTTCGACAGGGCATCTCTTTTCGCAGGAAACAAAAATAATGGTAAGGGCGCTGGCAACAGATGCAAAATTCATAGGATCTTCTATGGGCGGGGCGAAGATCATAATTAGAGATGTGGAAACCGGAAAGATTCTGGATGAAGGGCTCACAAAGGGAATTACAGGAGATACCGAGGTGATCCTGCTTTCACCAAAAGACCGTTATGAAGACATTATTACTGAAAAGACAGCTGGCTATGAGGCGATTCTTGATCTTGACAAACCCACCTTTGTTAGTATTGAAGCTCACGGGCCTATGGGCAAAAAACAGGCTAAGGTAATTTCATCGACACAATTATGGGTTATTCCCGGCAGGAATATTTCCGGAAACGGAATTATCCTGGAAATTCCGGGTTTTGTAGTAGATGTGCTTTCTCCTCAAACTCATGAAACAATAAATGCTGAAACCGAAATAGAGATCAGGGCAAATATTGTGATGATGTGCGGTTGCCCGGTTACCGAAGACGGAACCTGGGATGCGTCTGGATATGAAATTAAAGCCTTAATTTCTTCAGAAGATAAAGAGCAAAGAGAAATTGCCCTTAAAGCCACCGGGAAAGCAAGTACGTTTTTTGAAACTGTTCAGTTAGAGAAAGGGGAGTATGAAATTGCAGTCTTTGCCTTCGATCCTAAGACGGGGAATACCGGCCTGGACAAAGTTCACATAATTGTGAACTAAATTATCCTAATTGCTTAATAAACCCAGTTCTTCAATAGTTTTCAGGACTCCATTTTCATTATTGCTATAACGGGTAACAAAATTACTGGCCTGCTTGATCTCCGGATGCGCATTTTTCATCGCATAGCTGTATTTAGCATTTTTCATCATTTCCAGGTCATTAAGGTAGTCACCAAAAACCAGGGTTTCTTCAGGAGAAATGTTCATTTCCCGCTGAACGTCTTTTATAGCATTTCCTTTGTTGGCATCTAATGCAGTAATATCTATAAAAACCTTTGCAGCAATTGCGATCTTAAATCTGTCTCTGTAATTCACAAAATGTGGATAGGTATGTTCTTCTACACCCTTATCATTACAAAGAGTGACTTTTAAAATAACGTCATCAACACGGGTAAGATCTTCAACCGGTTTTAAACGTTGGTAGAACTGAGAAATATGCGTGATAAATTCCTGGTCGCTGGTTTCTACATAAGCCGATTCTTTTCCGCAAAGCACCAGTTTAGTGTCTTCCAGCTTGCGTCCCATTTTCACAAAGCCCATTGCATCTTCACGATTCAGCGGATTGACATATAGCTCTTTTCCTCTATGAGAAACGTAAGTGCCGTTTTCAGCAAAAAACATCATCCTGTCCTTAATTCGCTCAAAATTAGATTCGAGATTATAGAACTGCCGGCCGCTGGCTACAGAGAACATAATTCCCTTTTCTGATAGCTTCTGTTCCATTTCCCAAAAATCCGGATGGATCTCGTGCAGGTCGTTCAGCAGCGTTCCATCCATATCGGTAACGATCAATTTTATATCTTTTTTGCTATTCAGCTCATTCATATTTTCATGTTTCATCAAGCCGCCAAATATAAGCTATCATTCAGTTTTGGATGTTAATTCTGTATCAAAAATGTTTATCAGGCTATTATGTTTTTTTTAAAAAAGTAAAGCTTCGGAAACCTAAATTTCCGAAGCTTTAAATAAAAATAGAATTAGCCTAAAATAAGATGGCATCAACAATCCCTCCAACGATAGCCAGGATAATGGCTAACCAGAGCGATGGCAGGAAACCAACTGTCTTAAAATCTTTGCTGAATTTATCGGCAATTTCGATAATTATCGCATAAGCGATTACCCGGGTGATAAATCCAATACCAAGGAAATAGAATATTCCTAATGTTGCCACATTCAGAATGGCGGTAAGGAACCAACTAAGAAAAAAACTAAGTATTCCAATAATTAGAGCGACAATAATTGCGGTTTTGAAGCCTTTGAGTTCTACTGAAGACATCATTTTTGCTGCCACAAGTAACACCAGGGCATCAATTATAATGTGGATTAGCCATTGAAACATATGAGACTGGTTTTAAGGTTAGTGTTACTAAAGGTAAGAAATCCTTTCTTTAAACTCTTAAAAATTTATAGCCGCTCTTCTAAGGTCGTGGGTTCTTTTTTCAAAAGCAGCTCGTATAAAGCTTTGAAGTTGGCAAAGAGTTCGCGACGTTCTATTTTATTGGTGGTTCTATATGAATTGCTGCGCGCCGCAAATCCGGTGTAGGGTAGTTCTAAACCTTTGGCTATAAATATCGTGCGGGGCAAATGGAATTTTTGTGTAACCACAATTGCATCTTCAACTCCAAAAACCGCGTGAGAACGGTACATGCTATCATAAGTATCCAGGCCTGCATGGTCAAGTTGAATCCGGCTTTCGGGAATTCCCCGGGCTATCAGGTAATTCTTCATCGCTTTTACTTCATTGTAATCATCATCGATGTGATCTCCGGTAACCAGGAATCTTTTTACTTTATTATTTATATAAAGATCAATAGCTGTATCTACACGATCCTGCAGGATTGCAGAGAGTTTTCCATCAGAATATACACTGGCACCTAAAACGATCACGGTTTCAGCTGGAGGAACAAGAGAAATATCCTCATAAATGAGATGTTCAGTATCTCTTTCAATATAAGCTTTAAGGCCAAGGACAATTAAAATTGCAACAACTAGTGAAAGTACTGTGGTGAGAATGAATTTTTTAATTTTTTTCATGTCCGCTGTTGGTTAAAGCAGTATAAATATAGTTTATATTATTGTACCTATTGGTTTATTTTATTCCCTAAGGTTTAACAAACTTGCAACATTGTTTACCTTTACTGCAAATTAGAAGCACAAAAAAATGGGTAATATCAAAGCTTTAGAATGGCGGTATGCGACAAAAAAATTTGATCCTGAAAAGGACTTAAGTTCAGAAAAAATTGAAGTACTCAAAAAAGCTTTTAATCTTACGGCCACCTCTTATGGTTTACAACCTCTAAAGCTGGTAATAGTTAAGAATAAAAAGCTTCAGGAAGAGCTACAGGAATTCTCATTTAACCAGAAACAGGTAGGTACAGCTTCTCACGTGCTTGTTATTTGTATTGAAAAGGAAGTGGGAAAGGATTTCATTGAAAACTATTTCAAGCGGGTTAAACACGTGCGCGAGACCCCCGATGAGATTCTAAATCCTTTTAAGGAATTCCTTATTGGAGATTTTGAAGCAAAAGCCTCTGCTGAAATTGCCGAATGGGCCATAAATCAGGCTTATTTAACTTTGGGGAATTTGCTCACAGTATGTGCTATTGAGGAGATTGATGCCTGTCCTATGGAAGGCTTTCAGCCCGCTGAATACGATAAACTTTTGAAACTTGATGAGCGAAACCTCAGGTCGGTATTGGTGCTTCCTGTTGGTTACCGTGCAGAGGATGATATGTTCTCGAATTTCAAAAAGGTACGTCGACCCCTGGAAGATGTAATTATTGAAATTAACTAGTAATTTACGTATCTGGTGATTTCCAGGCCGTAACCAATCATTCCAACACGTTTGGTTTGTTGTGAGTTTGAAAGGAGTTTGATCTTATGGATCTCTAAATCGTGAAGTATCTGGGCACCTATCCCAAAATCTTTATTATCCATGTGGATTGGCGGTGCTTTTACTTCTCCTTGTTTTTGAATTTCTTTTAATTCAGAAAGCCGGTTTAAAAGGTTTAGCGATTGGGTAACCGGGTTAATGAATACAATTGCTCCACGGCCTTCTTCATTAATCGCCTGGAACATACTATCCAGTTTCTTATCGGCATTATTCGTTAAGGTTCCCAGGATATCATTGTTGATTAGCGTGGAATTCACCCTAACCAGGATTTCTTCATCGGCTTTCCAGGTTCCTTTGGTAAGCGCGATATGCACCTGATTGTTGGTAGTTTGAAGATATGCTCTCAGCCTGAATTTTCCGAAGCGGGTTTCAATGTCAAAATCCTCCTTTTTTTCGATAAGAGAATCGTGCTGCATTCTGTATGCAATAAGATCTTCAATAGAAACCACTTTAAGATCAAAACGCTTTGCTACCTCCATAAGCTGAGGTAACCTGGCCATAGTTCCGTCTTCATTCATGATCTCTACGATCACTCCTGCAGGTTCAAATCCTGCAAGGCGCGCAAAATCTATAGCAGCTTCAGTGTGACCTGTTCTACGCAGAACTCCGCCTTCTCTTGCCTTAAGCGGAAAAATATGTCCGGGTCTGTTAAGATCGGTAGCTTTTGTAGCCGGATCAATTAAGGATTTTACTGTTTTTGCCCTGTCAGCGGCAGAGATACCTGTAGTTACGCCCTCACCTTTTAGATCTACTGAAATAGTGAAAGCGGTTTCAAGGGGATCGGTATTTTTACCAACCATCATCTCGAGCTTAAGATCCCGGCAGCGTTCCTCGGTTATTGGTGCACAAATGAGGCCGCGACCGTGAGTGGCCATGAAATTAATCATTTCCGGGGTCACTTTTTCGGCTGCAGCAACAAAATCTCCTTCGTTTTCCCGGTCTATATCATCAACAACAATAATGACCTTTCCTGCACGAATATCATCAATGGCTTCTTTGATACTGTGCAATTGAATATTTTGTTGAGTAGAAGTTGTATGCGGCATTTTTTGCGGTATTTGGCTGCAAAGATATTTATTCTATATTGGTTTTCCGTCGCAAAAGGCCTACTTTTTTAAGGCCCTTCTTAAAAGGTTCAATAAGGTTGTCGAAGGCAAAGAGTCCCTGGTCTGTAGTAGCCCTGTAGGTGAGGTAAATTCCTAATGGCAGCATGATCAAAGTTGAAAGCCAACTAGCTATAAACGGACTTACACTACCATCTTCGGCACTATTTTTAGCAAAGATCCCGATAAAATGATAGGTGAGAAAAATAATAATAGCAACTACCATGGGAAGACCCATTCCACCTTTTCGAATTATCGCGCCTAATGGAGCACCAACAAAGAATAAAACGATACAAGCTGCTGCCAGAACATATTTTTCATGTAAGGCGATCTCAAACTTGTTGAGTTGTTTCGTGGCAGTGCGGAATTCATTTTTCTTCATCACCAGGTGAGACATGGAACCATTTATATTTCCCAGGGCAAGGTTCACAATCTGTAAGGCTTCATTATTATCGTATTCTTCCAAAACGCTATTCTCAACCACTTGTACGGTATCTGCAGGCTGAAGATTGATGTTTACATTTCTCAATCCTGTGCGGTTATACATGTTTTTCGAGAACTCCTTAATGTTTGTATTATAGCTCGTGGAGAAAGAATCTATGCTCTGGCTTAATTCTGATATCTTCAGCATACCCTGGGTATTACTGTAAGATTCATCCTCAAGATCTACATTATTGATATCTGAGAGGTCCAGGTTAATAGTATACTCCTTAAAGTGACTTTTTGCAAAAGGTTTGTTTCTTCGCTTTGACAGGTCTGAAGGTTGAATTTCATCATAGTAATTCCCATCCTTTAAAATCAGGGATAAAACATCTGAAGCCGGGCTTCCAACGAGTTCGCCTTCTACAGCTTTAATCACAGTAAAATTCCCGCTTCTGGCAGTTTTCTGATGAATAATAACATCATCGAGATACTGGTCATTCGGCCCGCTTTTTTTATCTACTTTGATATTTATGGTGCCCACTTCATTGAAAGTACCTTCGGTAATAGCCATAGCCGGTTTTAACTGAGCGATATTCTTCCGAAGATTAATCGACTTGAATTCGGCGGCTGGAATTACGTTGTTGGCAAAGAAAAAAGCGGTAAGACTCACCAGTAAAATAAAGAAGGTAAGGCTACGCATCGCTCTCTGCAGGGAGATACCGGAAGATTTCATAGCTGCAAACTCATAATTCTCAGCAAAATTTCCGAAGGTCATAATAGAAGAAAGCAGAATAGTAAGCGGCAAAACAAGCGGGACTAGTTTTGGAGAAAAATAAAGCAGGAATTTAAGAATTATCTCAACATCCAGGTCTTTACCAGCCAGTTCACCTATGTACAACCAAATAGTTTGGAGTACAAAGATGAACATAAGGATGATGAAAACTGTAAAAAATGTTTTGAGGTAACTGATTAATATGTACCTGTCTAATATTTTCAATTTAGTCTAACCTGTTTATATAATAGGAATCGTAACGATCTTCGTCAAAGGTAAACAGGTTTTGAGAAATTGGTTGATTGGTTTTAAAACTTTTTACCGTTATCGTTATTTTGGTATCGTTATCCTGGGTTTGAATTAAGTTATAAATGTGTTTGGTCTGGCTGTCTATACCTAATAAGATATTTTTCACCTCTGCATTGCTGTCTTTAGGGGTAAGCTTGACATATTGAATTTTTCTGCCATTCACATTTTGAGTAACATCCCATTCATAATTATACCCCTCTTCATAAAAACTGAACATTTTTGAAGGGGTTATGTTGTTCTCATCTTCTTCAACATAGGTAGAGATGTTTATCTCTTCATCCTCAGGAATTATGGTGTAAATTTTATCTCCGTCGAACATTTGAGTGGTACCCATAAGATTAAGGAGGTATTTTTCTCCTTTAATGCTTACATCTCCACGTGTTTCCTGATTTACATTCTCGGCAGTATTCTCAAGGGAATACTTAAAGTCGATTACCATATTATCGTAAGCTTTCACTTTTGAGGAAACCTCATTTAAAAGCTTTTCGGCTTTTTGTGAATCCTGGGCGCTAAGATTGATGCTTACCAGGGCTGCAATAATAAATACTAATTTTTTCATTACTCTTTTTTAAGTGTTTGGTTCTTCATTTAATAACTGATCCAGTGCAACGAGATCTGTGATTAATACCTGGCGGGCTTTACTGCCTTCAAACGGGCCAACTATTCCTGCGGCTTCCAGCTGATCTATGATTCGGCCGGCACGATTGTAACCAAGTTTCAACTTTCGTTGCAACAATGAAGCCGAGCCTTGTTGGGCAGTGACTATCACTTCTGCGGCTTCCCGAAAGAGTTTGTCTCTCTCGCTCACATCTATATCAACTCCTGTGCCACTATCCTCTGCTTCATATTCAGGAAGTTGGTATGCATCTGGGTAGGCTTTCTGTGAACCAATAAATTCTGTAATCTTATCAACCTCTGGAGTATCTACAAAGGCACATTGCAGCCGTTTTAATTCGTTTCCTTGTGTAAAAAGCATATCTCCCCGGCCAATTAGCTGATCGGCGCCCTGGCCGTCAAGTATGGTCCTCGAGTCTATTTTTGAAGTAACCCTGAAGGCGATCCTTGCAGGAAAGTTGGCTTTTATTATTCCAGTAATTACGTTCACCGAGGGACGCTGGGTAGCTATAATTAAATGAATGCCAATGGCTCGGGCCAATTGAGCCAGCCTGGCGATTGGAGTTTCTACTTCTTTTCCTGCAGTCATGATGAGGTCGGCAAATTCATCTACCACCAAAACGATATAAGGAAGGAATTTATGTCCGTTCTCAGGGTTAAGCTTTCGAGCCTTGAATTTGACATTATATTCCTTGATGTTACGCACCATCGCATCTTTAAGTAGTTCATACCGGTTGTCCATCTCAATGCACATGGAATTCAGGGTGTTAATTACTTTGGTGTTATCAGTAATGATGGCGTCTTCAGTGTTTGGTAATTTTGCGAGGTAATGGCGCTCTATTTTGTTGAAAAGTGTAAGTTCAACTTTTTTCGGATCTACCAGTACGAACTTCACTTCTGCAGGATGTTTGGAATACAAGAGTGAGGTGAGTATGGCATTTAATCCCACCGATTTTCCCTGACCCGTGGCTCCTGCCATAAGCAGGTGAGGCATCTTTGCGAGGTCTACCACAAAGGTTTCATTCGAAATAGTTTTTCCAAGTGCCATAGGTAGTTCCATTTCTGCATTTCTGAATTTCGAGGAAGCGATTACTGAACGCATTGAAACTATGGATGCATTTTTATTCGGAACTTCGATCCCGATGGTTCCTTTCCCCGGGATGGGAGCGATAATTCTTATTCCAAGGGCCGAAAGTGAAAGTGCAATGTCATCTTCCAGGTTTTTGATTTTGGATATTCTAATTCCTGCCTCCGGTACGATCTCATAAAGGGTAACGGTTGGTCCTACCGTCGCTTTTATTTGTGCGATCTCTATCTTGTAGTTCTTAAGCGTATCTACGATACGGTTTTTATTCTCTTCAAGTTCCTCCTGATCTACGGTGATAGTCCCTCCGTAATCCTTGAGTAGTTCCAGGGTGGGGAAGGTGTAGTTGCTAAGTTCCAGGGTGGGATCAAATTCTCCGAAATCCTCTACCAGCCTGTTGCTTTGCTTTTCCTCTTCCATTTCTTCTTCGGGAGCAGTTTCTACCTCCATCTCTACTTCATCGTAGGATTCGGTCTTTTTCTCCGTTTTAATAACCGGGTCTTTCTTTTTTTCTTCGGAAGGGATATGGTCCAGTTCAACTTCTGCAGACTTTGTCTCTGGCTTTGTTAGTGTGTCTTTCTTCCAGTTCAACTCCTCATCGGTTTCTGAAACCGTAGGTTTATCTGGATTGAACTCGTTTTGTAAACCTTTATGTTTTTGTTTTATGAAGCCGCCAACCATTTCGGGGGTGATCTTCAGTCTTAGGCTTAAATAAGCGATAAGCAGGAACAGCATCAGCAAGGCTGTTCCGAAGAAACCTAGGTAATCCTGAAGAAAATCATTGGTTTCGAAGCCTACTCTTCCGCCTAAAAGCGCATTGCTTTCAGCAAAAAAACCAAAAAACACTGAAATCCAGACCATGATTAAAATCCCCCAAAACCAATAGGAATCAAGGCGCAACGACTTCAGATTTAAAAAGAGAGAAAACCCTGAAATAGTGATTAAACCTGCGAAAACAAATGCGGCAAGACCGAAACCTTTGTAAATGAAGAAATCACTCACCAATGCTCCAAATTTGCTCAGCCAGTTTCTGGTTTCTATTTCTCTGTTTCCAAATTCAGAGAGGGTGCTTTGGTCGGCATGCCAGTTAAATAAAAATGATATGAAGGCTATGAACAGGGCAATGCCAAATAGCATTAAAAAACTGCCTAAAACCACCTTTTGCTGCCTGTTTAAAGTAAATGAAGGCTTCCTGATTTTGCTTGCGGAGGTCTTTTTGTTCTTAGTTTTTTTTCTGGCCATAGAAGCTTTGAGAGATTTTGGGCAAAAATACAAATTAGATCATCTAATGTAAGCAAAAGCTATTTTGTATTTAAAATTAACATTTTCGATACATGAATAACTCAAAAATCACAAAAATATGACTCTGGTCAGCTAAATCTTTTTGAAGTAAGCCTTTGGACCGCCCATTATTCCTTAACTTTAGTTGGATAATCCTTTGTAGTCTTTAAATTTCTCAGGTATGAAAACCATTATTGTAGCCATAGACTTTTCTCATGAATCTGATAACGCGCTTAATTATGCTGCCGGATTTGCTAAAAATTCAGGTGCTCGTCTTGTTTTGTTCAATTCTTTCAGCATCCCTATTCATGTTGCAAACTCTCTGATGCCCGCTGAAGCATTAAAACATTTGGACCAGGAAAATATTAACCAGTTGGAACAAAAAGCAAAAATGATACGCCAGAAATTTGGCCTCGAAGTAGGTTATGAATCCGGTTTGTTACTGGAGGTGAGCGAGGCTCTGGAAAAAATCTATAAAAAATATGAAGCCGATCTTATTGTAATGGGTATGGGTGCACATTCCATTGCACAGGATCTTTTTGGAAACACCACTACAGCTGCTATTATGAAACTAAGTTACCCGGTATTGGCGGTACCGGAAAACAGTGATTTTACAGGTATAAAGAAAATTCTCTTTACAATCGACAGGTTTAAAAAGGATGAAAAACTTATTTCTGAAAAGATTAAAGATCTTGCTCAAGCTTTTACTGCTGAAGTAGAAGTGCTCCATGTTAAAGCCGGTAAAAAAGAAGAAGTTTCAATAGAGTTAATTGAAAATGCACTTTCAGAAGTGAACTATCAATACCTGGAGATAGAATCAGAAGAAATTATTGGGGAGATCGAAAAGGAGATCAAAAAGCTGCCGGCAGATATACTGGTAATGATTCCGCATAAATACAGTTTTTGGGAGTCCATAATTCACCGCAGTAAAACCAGGATGATGGCATCCAGAGCTGCTGTACCCGTTCTCTCATTACCTTTTACCTGAATTAAAAAATATAAGGGATATAAATAAAACCACCGATAATTATAGCGATGAGCGCTGCGAAGAAGACTCCGCCAGCTGCCACATCTTTAATATGACCTATTTTGCTATGAAAATCCGGGTGCACGAAATCTGCCAGGGCTTCAGTTGCGCTGTTTAAGCCTTCGGCAGCCATCACCATCCCAATGGCTGTAAACTGAAACAGCCATTCGGTTTTTGTGATGTCAAAATAAATGCCTGTAATTGTTATCAGTATAGCTATAGCAAATTGGACCTGGATGCTCGCCTCGTGGCGAAGTAACAGCCAGGCACCTTTAATGGCATAACCACCTCCTCTTAAACGTTTTCCGAGGAAAGAATCCCGCATTATAGGAGATTTTTAAGTGCTGCAAGATAATCTGGTTCCTCGGCAATTTCCGGCACCTGTTGACTGTGAATTACATTTCCGTTTTCGTCAAGAACTATTACAACCCTGGAAAGCAAGCCTTCCATTGGGCCGTCTATCATTTCAAGTCCGTAGTCTTTACCAAAATTCCTGTCCCTGAAATCTGAGAGGTTGATCACATTTTTCAAACCTTCATCATCTACAAACCTTTTTTGTGCAAAGGGGAGGTCCCTGGAAATACATAGCACCACAGTATTATCAAGCTCTGTTGCTCTTTGGTTAAAATTTCTTACTGAAGTTGCACAAACCCCTTGATCTACACTGGGGAAAATATTCATAATAACTCTTTTTCCCCTAAAATCTTCCAGGGTAGCAGTCGAGAGATCGCTTTTTACCAATTGAAAATGAGGAGCTTTTTCTCCTTTTTCGGGAAGACTTCCATAGGTGTTAACACGTTCTCCTTTTAATGTTATCTGAGACATAATATATTTTATTGGTTAAGGAAGATAAATTTAGGATTTATGCATCAGGCTTTTACTAAAATTATCATAAAAACAGACAGGCCGCTTCTTTCGAAAGCGGCCTGTCTTTTAAGGGCTTACAAAGCTTATTGATCAATAGAACCAATAACCTTCTTCATAAATCCGTTGGCGGCGTCTTTTTCATCAGTGCCGTCATTTATCATTTTCTGTACTTCTACAGCTCCGCAGAGGTTGGAAACCAGCTCTCCTATCACGTCCATTTCCTCATCTTTAACGGAGCGGTGTTCGGTATAGCTTTCCAGTACCTCTATAGCGTTTTCAAGCTTTTCCAGCTCGTTATTGCGCTGTAGGTGCCTAATTATTGGTAACTTCATTTACTAAGTCTTTTAGGGGCTCGAATTTGTTGGTTTGAACCTGGTTTTTAAAACTTCCGTTCTTAAAAGTCGCAAAAGTTGGCAGGTTGTCTACCTTGGCCAGTTTTCTAGACTCGGGAAATTTTTCGGCATCTACCATAAGAAACGTAACGTTCTCATTTTCCTGAGCCAGTTTTTTGAACTTTGGCTTCATCAAGCGGCAGTTACCACACCATCCGGCCATATATTGCACAACAACGGTATCGTTGTTTTCAACAATTTCGCCCAGGTTATCCTGATCTAATTCTTTTACCATAACAGTATTAAGTTTTTTTAGTTTAAGCTTAGGTAAGAGGCAACTCCATCGCGGTCAGCATTCATCGCTTCTTTACCTTCTTCCCAGTTTGCAGGACATACTTCACCTTTTTCCTGTACGTGAGTGTAAGCGTCTATTAATCTTAGGAATTCAGCAACGTTTCTACCTAGTGGCATATCGTTTACTCCTTCGTGGAAGATCTTTCCTTCCTCATCGATAAGGTATGTGGCACGGTAAGTTACGTTGTCTCCTTCTAAAGTAAGATCTCCGGTTTCCTCGTCATACGACTCTCCAGTGATGTCTAAAATACCAAGACGTGAGCTTAGGTTACGGTTGGAATCTGCAAGAATTGGGTAAGTTACACCTTCAATACCACCATTATCTTTTGGAGTATTTAACCAGGCGAAATGTACTTCAGGAGTGTCACAAGAAGCACCAATTACCATTACATTTCTCTTTTCAAATTCTTCCAAGGCTTGTTGGAATGCGTGTAGTTCGGTGGGGCAAACAAAGGTGAAATCTTTTGGGTACCAGAAAAGCAAAACTTTTTTATTGTTTTTCTGAGCTTCCTCAAGAACGTTGATCTGGAAGGTATCTCCCATATCATTCATTGCGTTTACGCTAAGGTTTGGAAATTTTTTTCCTACTAAAGACATATCTGTTTAATTTTTAAAATTTAAATTATTGGTTTTAATTCCGGCTGCAAATTTACTTAATGACTTCGATGTTCAAACAAAATCAAATTTTAATTCCCTATTTAATTATAGGTTTTCCTTATGCATAAAATTAATTGAAATAAGAAAACTCTATTGTTAGTTTATGCAGATTTTTCACTAAGCTGTTTGATCTTGATTCCGAAAGCAGCAAAGAAGAGTGTCATAAACGGACTCAAATAATTAAAAATGGCATAGCCGAAATATGATGCTACCGGTACTCCCAGAACTCCACTGTGGTAAGCTCCACAGGTATTCCAGGGTACAAGAACTGAAGTTACCGTCCCGGAATCTTCCAGGGTACGGCTAAGGTTTTCGGGAGCAAGCCCTTTGTCGCGGTATGCTTTTGCAAACATTTTTCCGGGGACAACAATGGCCAGATATTGATCTGAGGCTGTTGCGTTAAGTGCGAGGCAACTAAAAACCGTACTGGCAAAAAGCCCGAAGGTAGTATGGAATAAATTCAGTAAGGCTTTACTTATGCGGGCAAGAGCACCAATAGCATCCATAATTCCCCCAAATACCATCGCGCAAATGATAAGCCAGATGGTACCCAGCATTCCTGCCATTCCTCCTGAAGAAAAAAGGTCGTTAAGATTTTCATTGTCGGTTTCAACAGAAGTATCAACAGTTATGGCTTGCATAACTCCTTTGTAACCACTTATAAAATTGAGTTCGCCGGCCCCTGCGATTTGGGCCACTATACCGGGTTGAAAGATCAAAGCAGCAACCGCTCCCAGCAGAGTACCCAATAATAAGGCAATAAGCGGGGAAATCTTTTTGACGATTAAAAGAATTACCAGTACAGGAACTAAAAACAGCCATGGCGAAATGGTGAAAGAATTCTCTATTGAACGAAGAATAGTGCTGGTATCCGTTATTCCTGTGGGTTCGAGATTTAATCCAATGATGATAAAAACGGTGATGGTTATTATAATTGTGGGAACTGTAGTTAATGTCATATACCGGATGTGGGTAAAAAGATCGGTTCCTGCCATAGCAGGAGCTAAGTTGGTAGTGTCGCTTAATGGAGAAAGTTTATCACCAAAATACGCCCCGGAAAGAATCGCGCCTGCCGTCATGCCTACTGAAATTCCTAAAGCTTCAGCAATACCAATAAGAGCGATACCAACTGTAGCTGAGGTGGTCCAGCTACTCCCGGTGGCAACGGAAATCACTGCACAGATCACCACGCAGGCTGCAAGAAAAATAGTAGGATTTAAAATTTGTAAACCATAATAGATCATGGTGGGAATAATCCCGGAAATAAGCCAGGTTCCGGCAAGTGCCCCAACCATTAAGAGAATGAGGATGGCTCCCGCAGTGCTCTGAATATTGGAAGCCACCTCATCTATCATTTTATCATACTTCGTATTATTGAAGTAACCAACAACAGCCGCAACCGCACCGCCCAGCAAAAGTATAAACTGGTTGGAACCGCTAAGGGCATCATCGCCAAATACGTAAACATTAAAAGCGAGCATCGCTATAAGGGCGAATACCGGAATTAAAGCTTCCCAAATGTTAAGTTCTCTGTTTTCTACAATGTGTTCATTTTGAGGGCTGGTAGATTGGTTTTCCATTCGGGCTTTTATGATATAGTTTTTCCCGTAAACTGATTTTTCCGGGAAGTTGAGTTTAAAATATAGGTTTCTGCCCGTAATTTTACGATTTTACCGCAAAACCGGCAAGTTTTAGGGAAGTCTATAATTTAAAAACTATAACCAATACCAAATTGAATACCTAATCCAGAAAGTTTGGAATGATGAGTTTCTTTTTCAAAGGGAATGATTGCATAATGGCGAAAATTAGGATTCACAAACATCTGAAAGTTTCCCACATAGTGGTTTATACCAATCCCGGCGCTAATACCCACTCCCGACTGCGAATCGAAACTATTATCCGAATTCTGGAAATTCAGAACCGGCCCGCCATTGATAAAGAAATATTCCAGAAACCTGTAATTAAGCAAAACCGGAATTGAAGTGATCTGAAGTCTTTCCCTTCTCGAAGTTTCTTCTGGCGTTGGGGCCGAAGTGATTTCTATATCCCCGGTCCAAAAGCCTAGTCCGGTTTCCAGGCCAAGACCGTTGGGCAATCTTATGATATACCTTATGCCAAGTTCATAAGCTGTTTCGGGATCATAGCTGGGAGCCCCGGCAAGGCTTTGACTACTGTTTAAATTATAGGAAGAAATTCCATAATATCCCCGAATTTCACTTTGGTTCTGGGCTTCGGTATTAAAACTGAAACTAAAAAAAAGAAAGATCAGAAAATATTTTAAAATATTCATAGTGAGTTAAATTGGATGCCTAATAGTACTTGTTTTTATTAAAGATAGTCAACTAAAAATAAAAAGACCTCATTGCTAACTTAGGATGAGGTCTTTTACCATTAAAAATTCTAAAAAAATTAAGCGGTTTCTTTTTTAAGAACTCCTACTTCAAGCATACATTCTTTCATAATCTCATAGGTTCTTTCAATATCATTGTCAAGTCCTATACTGAACCGAATCAAGCCATCGCTGAGTCCCATTTCCTTTTGTTCTTCCTCCGGAATTTCAGAAGAAGTAGAACTTCCGGGAGCACTGAAAAGGGTCTTGTAGAATCCAAGACTAACGGCGAGGTAACCCAGATTTTTTTTCTGCATAAGTTCCATAAGTTTATTTGCTTTTTCCAGTTCGCCTACATCCAGAGTTAATAAACCACCAAAACCGTAATCTTCATTCATCATCTTTTTAAAGGTTTCATGTCCCGGATGAGATTCTAAGCCTGGATATACAGTTCGCAAGCCATCTTCCTGGAATCTTTTAGCAAGATACATTGCGTTATGACTGTGTTGTTTTATTCTAATATGAAGTGTTCTTAGATTTTTCAAAATTGAAGCTGCTCTCATGCTGTCCATGGTTGGACCTAAAAGCATATTTGCACCATCGTTTACACTTCTTAATGAATCGATGAATTCCTGACTTCCGCAGGTAACTCCGCCTACGGTATCGCTGCTACCATTAATAAATTTTGTCAAACTATGAATTACGACATCCGCACCCAGTTCTTTAGGAGTAATGGATAAGGGTGTAAAGGTGTTATCAACCACGAAAGTAAGTCCGTGTTTTTTTGCGATTTTAGCCAATTCAGCAAGATCAGCTACTTCCAACAGAGGGTTGCTCACCGCTTCGCAATAAAGCACTTTAGTGTTTTCAGTGATTGCAGCTTCCACTTTTTCTGCATCAGTGATGTCTACAAATGAAGTGTTGATGTTTAGTCTGGGAGCGAAATTCTTGAGAAAAGCATAAGTTCCACCATAGATTGTTCGGCTGGAAACGATATGATCTCCTGCTTTGCAAAGCTGAAGCAGGGTAGGAGTGATAGCTCCCATTCCACTGGCGGCTACGTTGGCAGTTTCGGTGCCTTCCATCGCTGCCAGAGCTTCGCCCAGATACAGGTTTGAAGGTGAGGAATGCCTTGAATAAAGATAACATCCGTCTGCATTTCCTTCGAAAGTATCGAACATGGTCTTTGCCGAAAGGAAAGTATAAGTCGAAGAATCTGAAATTGAAGGGTTCACGCCTCCGAATTCTCCAAAATATTGTAGATCCTGTATTTTATCTGCGGGTTTATATTTCATGGTGTTTCTGATTTTTTAGATTATATCAAATATCAGCTATTTCAGAATAAATATCAATCGAAATGACCAAATTCAGTTTTTAAAACTACATTTCGTCAATATCTAAGATTTTAAATCTGAATATTGGTATTTTTGAATTCAGAATAGAAAATTTTTCAGAAAATGAAATTGGATAATAAAGATTTGCAGATTTTAAAACTTTTGCAACAGGACAGCAAAAAAACGAATAAGGAGATCTCTCTTAAACTGGATCTTTCGGTTACCGCCGTTTATGAACGGATAAAACGGCTTGAACGGGAAGGGGTGATTTCGAAATACGTTGCGCTGTTAAATCCGGAAAAAGTAGATAAAGCTTTTACCGTTTTTTGCCAGATAAAATTAATCCAGCATACCAAAAATTACCTCACTCGTTTTGAATCGGAAGTGACCAGTTTGCCCGAGGTTTTAGAATGTTTTCATGTGAGTGGAGAGTATGATTACATACTGAAAGTTCTGGTGAAGGATATGGCGGCTTACCGGGAATTTATGGTAACCAAACTCACCACTCTGGATCATATTGGCAGCACACAAAGTACCTTTACTATTGAAAAGGTAAAAAATACTACCGCAATAAGTTTTTAATAATTCAGTTAAATTAATATTAAAAACATTAAGAAAGTCACAATTAAATTACAGAAATGTATTTGTAATAAGTTTTAATTAAATGGTTTTTATTTTTGATGTCAGGATGCCTTAGGATAAACTATAAATTGTTGAAAATAAATGAAATAAGATATTTCTAAGCGTCTCTTTTAAAGTAAAAATTCTCTGAATTTTCTCTTCACATATCAGTGTTACACGCCCTTTATGATTGATTTTCAGCAAGAAAGCCATATGAAATAAGAAAATAATATTGTATATTAACAAGCACCGAAAGAAGGTGGGGCTTTTTATTTCTTACTTCCCGGCTTTTACTTTTTTTTTAGATTAAGCATTTAACCATTCAACTAAACAACCAGATACTTTATGACTGAAGAGCAAACTAAATCTCAGCAGCTCCTTGATAGGAGAAAAAACATTGTCGCCAACGGAGTTGGTGTTTTCAATACAGCCACCGTTAAAAAGGCAAAAGGTGCAATAATTACCGATGTAGATGGGAAAGAACATATAGATTTTGCCGGCGGGATTGGTGTGGTAAACGCAGGCCATTGTCCCGATCCTGTTGTGAAAGCTATACAGGAACAGGCTGAAAAGTATTTGCATACCAGTTTTAACGTAGTCACTTACGAACCTTACATTAAGCTCTGTGAAGAACTGGCCGAAATTCTTCCGCACGGAGAGAAAACAAAAGTTATGCTTATCAGCACCGGGGCTGAAGCCGTAGAAAATGCCATTAAAATTGCCCGCCAGGCCACAAAAAGACCGGCGGTAATCTGTTTTACAGAAGCATATCA
>NZ_JBEPWD010000044.1:0-18548 GCF_041642575.1 Salegentibacter sp.
TCTTGTAAATCCCGTTGAAGAATTCCTCTTTGTTAGCCGAGGCAAGCTAACTCTTCATAAGAGGTAAGTTCAAATGTGGTTGGTGAAGTAATAAGACGCGAAAAATCTTAAGAGCTTTTCAATTTTTTTAAAATTTAATAAAGCTTTAAAGCTTCGGGTTAAGTTATGTTAAGTGCAGATGATTTTTTTAAATTGATAAGTATCTTAGAATCAAAATTTTATATGATGATGAAGATGAATTTACTTTTCGCTTTTCTCATTCTGATGACTTCGTGCTCAGATGATGACGACAACAATAATCCTGAAATTTCAGTAGATCCACCAACGGCCACGGGCATAGTTTATTTTGAAAGTGCCTTTAATATGCAAACCTCCTATGCTAATTTAAAGTCGGCCCTGGAGGATAATGAGGATATCAGTATTGTTCAGGAACTGGATCATTCGCAAAACGCGGCATCTGTTGATATGGATCTCGCGCCAACTCAGATTATTTTCTTTGGAAACCCTAATCTTGGAACTCCGTTAATGCAGGAGAATCAACTAGCAGGCCTCGACCTTCCTCAAAAAGTTTTGTTCTATGAAGAGCAAGGACAGGTATTCGCACTTTACAACAGTACAGAATATCTGGCCTCCAGGTACGGAGTTTCAGATATAATAACGCTTCCTTCAATCGCTGAAGCATTAGAAAACCTGGTAGAAACAGCTGTAGATGCTCCGGCAGTCGAAACTACAAATCAGTTAGTGGATGCACATGCAGGTATAGAAAGTGTAGAAAGCACCACCGATTTCGATTCCACATACTCCAATCTTAAATCGGCAATTGAAGCTAATGAAAATTTAAGTATTGTGGCAGAATTAGATCACCAGGCAAACGCTGCTAGTGTTGGGATGGAACTTCGTCCAACCAAAGTGATCATGTTTGGAAACCCCAACCTGGGAACTCCTTTAATGCAATCGGTGAACAGTATTGGCCTTGATCTTCCTCAAAAAATGCTGGTATGGGAAGACGAAGCCGGAGCGGTACATATTTCTTATAACAGCCCTGAATTTTTAAAAGGAAAACACCAGCTTCAGGCCAACGATCAGGAAATCGATCAAATAGGTACTGCACTGGAAACTTTAGCCAACACAGCTGCTGAAGTTGAATAGTTCAAAGGAGTTTGGATATATATAGCCCAGGGATTGCTGGCATCCTCTCATTGAATACATAGATAATTTAGTTAATCCAGCCACTTCAGTTATAGAAGGGGCTGGAAATATTTTTAAGAATTCCTTTTCAGGCTCTTTCCTTAATCAGTCCCGATTATAAAAACCGGATTGAGGCTCCTTTGCTGTTGGATGTACTTCGTTTTTACAGTAATAAAAAATAAGGATTTTTTGGTGTAAAAGAAGAAAATAAGTGTAACACCTTTAAATGTAATTTGTCATTATAGAAAATAGTAATGAGATTTTACATCCTGCTAATTACGTTATTATTTTCTTTCCAAATTAAAGCACAGGAAAGCAAAACTGAGGTTCTTACTCTGGGTACTTTTCATTTTAATTTCCCTAATATGGATTTTGTCCAGACCGATAGCTCAGATCAAATTGATGTTCTAAAGCCCGAATACCAGGAGGAAATTCAATTAATAGTTGAAAAATTAAAGAAATTCAATCCGACAATAATTGTTATTGAAAGGCCGGCTTCAAAACAAGATGAAGTTGATTCTTTATACAATTCATTTTTAAATGGTAAACATGAATTAAATCGGGATGAATCTCAACAAATCGGGTTCCGATTAGCGAAGGAAAGTGGAATTAAAAAACTTTATGCTGTGGATGAGTGGGGCGAGTTTAACCGGCAGGTTGAGCGGGTAATTCAGGGAAAGGATAGCATTGAAAAGAATAAATTTAGCGATTACTATCAAAAAGATCCTGAAGCTTCAAAAAAATATAACTCCAAACCCCTTTTTAAGGAAAAAGGAATACTGGCAGAGTTGAATAGATTGAATAATCCGGAAAATATCAGAAAAAGCTTAGGAAATTATTTAATTGGTCCATTTAAATATGAAAGCGAAGAAGGAGATTTTTTTGGAGTGAATTTCCAAACTGGCCGCTGGTTCAATAGAAATTTGAAGATATTCAGGAATATTCAACGTATCAAGTCAACCCCTGAAGATAAGATCCTGGTTATTTATGGAGCCGGCCATATGAATATTCTCAATTTGTTATTTGAAAGTTCCCCTGAATTTGAATTGGCTAGCACCGATGATTTTCTGCAATAAAACTGCAGACAATAAAGAAGTATTCGGCTTACACCTTGGATCTTTGGACTTATTAATTCTATTTCCTGTTAGCGATTAGTCGATTTTCAGGTCTGGAATTTCCTTCATTTTTCCATTTTCAGATTTCCCTAAAATGATAACTTCTTTACTTTCTTTATATTCCTCAATAGCGAGAAGTAATTGCTCTTTGGTATCCCTGCGAATTTTGATACCGGTCCTCTGATTTTTATTTCGGACTTCAATATAATATCCGTCTCTCAGATCTTTTGCTTTTGTGGAAGGTCTACCCATGATTAATGTTTAATAAAATAGTGGTTCAATCTTAATATAATATTCTTTCTTTTGGCCTAAAATAACTATAACGAGCCAAATTTAAAGGGAATACTGAAGTATTTCTCGAAATTAATCAAATAATTTCGTCCCTATTAAAAATTGTCCTGAAATAGCATGTAGAACAAAGTCACTTAAACTCTCTCAGAGAGATCTAATTATTCTTAAATCTCTTTCTATCAAGTTTAATTAATTTACTTTCCCGTTCCGCGGCCTTTTGAGCGCGCTCCCTGTGCCATTCAGCTTCTTTTTGGGCATATTCCCGGTTAAATTCAAAATCGGCTTTCATCATCTCTCTTTCTCTTTCTGAAGCTTCTTTGGCGCGTTCCCGATACCATTCAGCTTCTTCTTTGGCTAATTCCCGGTAATATTCATTTTCCGACTTTCTGATTTTCTTTTCATATTCGGCCGCTTCTTTTGCTCTTTCGCGATAGAATTCTCTCTCGGCTTTAGCCATTTCCCGAAGTTGCTCCTCATCTTCCTTCGCCAATTCCCTGTTGAACTCATCCATTTCCTTCATCCGTTCCCGGTGCCACTCAGCTTCGGCTTTAGCCTGTTCCTTGAAGTATTTCGTTCTTTCTTTTTCAGCTTTTTTAGCCTCTTTAGCCATTTCCTTTTCGGCTTTGTCTTCCCATTTTCTACCCTTCTCCTGGGCGTATGCAGAAGTGCTTAACATCCCAAAAGCGGCTATCCATATAATAAATCTCCAATATTTCATGACATTCTATTTTAATATATATTACAAGCACTGTACCGCAATTAAAACTCTAATTCTCCACTCTGAAAAGTCTCTGTTTAAAGTCGCTTAATTATTTTTTCAGCGAAGGGAAATCATAGTCTCCAAACAGTGAATTCGGATAAGCTTCTTCTTTAAAGATAAAAAAATCCCGGTAATAATAGAATTCCGGGATTTTCTATCATGATGACTTATAGAGTTTTAGATTAAGAAAATCTTTTACCCTGAGCCATAAAGTTAATTTTGGGCGGTCCATTCGTCCATCCCGCCGGAAAACACCTTCCCGTTTTTCACTCCATTTCGCGCTAAGATCGACTCAGCAACGGCTGCTTTGGCACCGCTTTGACAATGAATAACTATTTGTTTGTCCCGATCAATTTTATCAAGATTATCTGGGAGAGTACCTACAAAGATATTGTCTACCCCATCGATATGAGCTTCTTTATATTCAGAAACTCCGCGAACATCTATTACTTGTGTATCCTCCTTTCCGAGATAGGTTTTGAATTCTTCCATGGAAATGATCTCAGATTTTTCCAGAGGAATTCCCATAGCATCAACATCTGAAATATACCCCATGATGTTGTCCAATCCAATCCGCATCAGCTTTCTTGTGAGGTCTTCCATCTGTTCATCATCGGCTATTAAAATAAACTCCTCCTCGTAGTTAAGGAACCAACCTGCCCAGGTGGAAAATGAATTATTCCCTTCAATATGTATAGTATTGGGAATATGACCCTCGGCAAATTCGCTTTTAACCCTGGCATCAATCACTGTAATCCCCTTTTCGTAAGCCTTTTTGAATTCCTCAGCAGAAAGTTTCTTGTGCTTTGGAACTTCAGTTAACAACGGCCGATCTTCCTTGTTTAACTTTTTCATCATTGCAAAGTACTTTGGAGGCTCCGGTTGCCCCTCAAGGAGATATTCAATGAATCCCTGTTTATTATCCTCGTAATGAAAAGCCCAGTTTTGTATCTTCTCGTAACCAACGGTGGTACTTGGGACGGCACCAAGGGCTTTGCCACAGGCAGATCCTGCGCCGTGTCCGGGCCATACCTGCAGGTGAGAAGGAAGCTTACTGAATTTTTTAATGGAATTATACATTTCTTCGGCACCTTTATCCTGGGTACCTTTTAAACCGGCTGCTTTTTCCAAAAGATCAGGACGCCCTATATCCCCAACAAAAACGAAATCCCCTGTAAATACCATTACCGGTTCCTTAGTAGCGGGATTATCGGTTAGAATGAAGGAAATACTTTCAGGGGTGTGGCCCGGGGTATGCATTACTTCAAGGCTTAGATTTCCAACGCTAATCTTGTCCCCGTCTTTTAGGCCAATATGGTCAAAATTATAACTCCAGTCCGGACCACCCTCATCAGAAAGGTACATCTTAGCTCCGGTCACCGCAGCAAGTTCTCTTGTTCCGGCCAGAAAATCAGCATGTATGTGCGTTTCGGTCACATGAGTGATTTTTAGCTTATTTTGTTCGGCTATCTCAAGGTAGGTGTCAATATCCCGTTTAGCATCGATTACGATTGCCTCCCCGGTTTTTTGACATCCAACCACATAACTTGCCTGGGCAAGACTTTTATCATAAACGTGTTGAAAAAACATAGTATTTGGTTTTAAGTTATTTTTATTTTAAATCTGCTGAAAATTCAGCTTGAAGAAATTACTTCGATTCTGAGCCTTGGGATTTTCAGATTTACTCGCCCATAATTAATAAGATTGTCGTATCAACGATAATAACCTGACAGAGGTGCCCTCCCCGCATTTCATCCTTACATAAATGACTGCGGAGGAGAATAAGGTTAGGACTCCTACCAGAAACACAGCAACCTCAATACTTATCAAGTCTGAAATAACCCCGGTAAGGATCGCTCCCACCGAATATCCCAGATCCCTCCAAAGCCTGAAAATCCCTATACTTTTTGCCCGATCCCTTGGATGGGTGTTCTGGGCAATCGTAGCCAGGAAGGTAGGGTAGACCATAGCAGTTCCCCAGCCCAAAAGGCTCATCAAGGCAACGAATATCCACATGCTGTTTGCCCATACCAGAGCGATTAACACCACTGCCTGTAATAACATTCCGAAGAAAAGCATATCTTTTTTACAAAATTTGTCTGCCATTCTACCGGTAAACAATTGTCCGATTCCCCATACTGCCGGATAAACCGCCACCACAATTCCTATTTGCTCTAAAGTGAAACCTCTTGTAGCCAGCAAAATGGGAAATAGCCCCCAGGCCATCCCATCGTTCAGGTTATTTATAAGCCCGGCCTGAGTAACAGAGCCAAGGTTTTTATCTTTCCAGGTGGTATCCCAGAATATGTTTTTCAACAGGGACATTTCACTGGATTTCCCTTCTTTTAAGGCGTGACCATGGGTATCTTTTATAAGGAAGATGCTGAATAAAAGCCCCAGGATCATTAAACCTATCCCCAGGTAAAATGGATATGGGCGCAACCCATACACATCTGCTATCCACCCGGTTAAATAAGCCACCACCCCTACGGCAAGGTATCCGGCGAACTCATTAAGGCCCATTGCAAATCCTCGCTGTCGCTCACCCACGAGGTCAATTTTCATTACCACTGTACTGGACCAGGCAAGTCCCTGATTGATTCCCAGTAGAACATTGGCCGCAATTACCCAATTCCAGCTTTCAGCATACATTAATATAAATGGAATAGGAATAGCAAAGATCCACCCCAAAACCAGGAGGTTCTTTCGGCCAAACCTATTGGCCAGGGCTCCCGCATAATAATTGGAAATGGCTTTCACAATTCCGAACACCACAATAAACGACAGGATCGCGCTTGTGGCTGCTATCCCGAATTCCTTTTCTGCAATCTCCGGAAGAATACTACGCTCCAAACCTACCATTCCCCCTACAAAAGCATTCACAATTACCAGCAGGGTAAATTGTTTCCAGTTTTCCTTTAAACCAAGTTCTATAGAATCTGTTTTCATAAGTTGCTTATTTTTTTCTCCGCCTTTATTACAACAAAACCTCCTTCTCCATATCCTTTTATCGGTTTTTCCAGAACCTCCTCCTCAGTGTTAACCAGGGTTTGCCAGAAGCTGAAATTCTGAAAGCCTGCTTTTTCAAGTAGATTTGTTATCTCTTCTACATCATGAAAGCTGGCAGATCTATAGAAAGGATTATCTTTCTTGTGTTCCTGATACTTCCTACCCAGGGGACTTGATTTATCTATCATTCCAATAATTATAGCACCACCGGGTTTCGTGATTCGCCGTGCCTCTTTGAAAGCTTTGGCTACGTCCTGCAGAAAACAATCTACCGTAACCATTAAGGTGTAATCAAATGAAAGATCAGGTACCGGTAAATCCTCAGCATATCCTTGAAATACCCTGATGCCTCTTTTAGAAGCGATAGCCGCCATCTTCTCAGATGGTTCTACCCCGGTTTCAATTCCGAGTTCCCCGGCAAACCTCCCGGTACCGACTCCAATTTCAATCCCTTTTCCTGTTTTTGGAACAGCCTGTTTAAGGGCTTCCAGTTCAGAGGAAAACCAGTCAGCGTGTTCCTCGAACCACTTATCGTATTCCTGCGCTGCCCGGTTAAAAGCCTTTACTTCTTCCATAAACCTATGAATTATATTAATTTATTCAGCAGGGAGGCCCAGTGCCTTCCAGTCCGGATAGCCTTCTTTTAATCTTTTTGCATCAAAGCCTTTTTCCCTTAGCAAGCTTACCGCCTCATCGGCATATACACATAAAGGTCCCCGGCAATACGCGATAATTTCTGCTCCCTTGGGAAGTTCATTAATTCGCTCAGCGAGATCTTCAATAGGAATTGAAGTAGCTTCTTTAATATGGCCGTGTTGGTACTCTTCCCCGGGGCGAACATCTAGTATTACTACATTCTGCCCGGAAATTTTTTGCCGTAATTCTTCAATGCTTACCGGGTCCATCTTTTCTCCCGAACGATAAAAGTCATTAACCAGTTTCTCTGCTTCAGCGTTCAGGTCAAGTCCCAGTTCCCGTAAAGCCCGCCATGCCTTAAACACTTTGTCATTGGTGAGTTGATAGTAAATGAAATTGCCTTTTTTACTGATTTTTACCAGGCGTGCCCCTTTTAATACCTGTAAATGTTGAGAAGCATTTGCAACACTTAAACTTGTCTGTTCCGCTATTTTCTCTACCGAAAAAGGGCCTTGTGCCAACAAATCGATGATCTCCATTCGTCGCGGATTACCAAGGGCCTTGGTTATTTTTGCCAGCTCGTTATAAGCTTTATTTTTAAACTCCCGCTTATCCATTCTTTACAGCATTTGTTTACAAATATAAAAATATTTTTCAACTATTCAATAAAATTATTGAATAGACTTATGACTTTTCCTTAAAAGCTAAGAATGGCAAGCTCCCCGGACTTTGCCTTTATCCAGACATTATTGGAGATATTCTTATATATTTAGGCTGAATTATATTGGTTGTTTCAAACTTTCACAAGCCTAACTTATGAGAAATATTCTTCTGACTGCAATTCTTACCTTGAGCAGTTTATATTCCTATTCTCAATCGAACAAAGAAGAACTTTTAAAGCAGGATATTTCAGAAATAGTGGAGGAACTAAAATTCATGTTTCACTACGACCAGGCGACCAGGGAATATTTATATTTTCAGACTTTCGACAAAAATATAACTGATAGTATTGAAAATTTAAGCAAAGAAGTAAGGGAAAACAGAATGCGGTACACTCCCGTAAAATCCGATTCTTTAAAGAGTAAGATCTGGAATACCTATATCAATCCCATGGATAAGCTCCATACCCTGCGATTGATGGCTATAACCAAAAAGTATGGTTTCCCTTCAGCTCAAAGATTAAAGAAATTTTCAAATGATACTATAGATTTTAATCCTGTAATTTTATTAATCCATTCCCCATCAGAGTTTTCAAAAGAACTGATTGAAATTGTAGAACACGAGAAAGATAAAGGTAGAATTGAAAAATGCGATTACGGGTATTTACTATGGCATTTTAACGGCCGATCTGATTTTCAACCCATGTTGGATAATGGCTATGAAATGGAGAAAGAAGAAGATGGAACTTTCCATTTAAAGGCAGTTGATTGTATTTAGCAATTGAATTGTAGCAGTTGGAGATGCTTCTTCTCCTTTGTATTTTGTTTGCCAGGCTGCACAAAGAGTATCAATAAATTGATTTAAGAAAAATTAAAGCTAATTTTCTAAATAGAGCATCATGAAAAAAACCTCGTTTTTGCTACCTGTTTTTATATCTCTGCTATTCGTATCCTGCGATGGAAATAAAAAGAAAACCACATCCCCGGAACAGGATATGAAGAGAACCACAACAGTTGATTTTTGGAATGGAAACAGGTCTGCCGCACGCCAGGATTATGAGCGAAAAGTATTAAAAGCCATTCTTGAAGCAACTGAGGAAGAATGGGGAGCATGGGAGATCGAAGAGAGCCTTGAGGAGTATCCCGGGAATGAAGAATCACTGGTGTTTACAGAGAAAGATCACGACCTGTTCGTAACTATCGCCGGGAATCAAAAATTCAAGGAAGATGATATGATTGTAATCCCTCATCTGTTAACTAAAAACCTGCTGGGCTACCGGATTCCCATTATCAGGGAGCAGGATACCAATTTATTTGGCGGGATCAAACGGCAGGAGGATCTGCAAAAGCTGGACCATGGAATCCCGGAGACATGGAGTGACGCCACTGTTTTTAGGCATAATGGCTACAATGTAGTTGAAGAGGGCAGTTTCGATGATATTTTTGATCGACTTCAAAACGGCGACTTTGACTACAGTTCTTATGGTGCCAATGAGGTTCTAGGTGTATTTGAAAACCGGGCCTCGAAAGCTGAAGGTCTGGTCATAGATAAGAATATATTGCTTTTCTACCCTTTTCCGCTTGTTTTTTATATACATCCGGACCAGCCAAAAATGGCAGAAAGGATTGAGCAGGGACTGCAAAGTATTATCTCTTCAGGTAGACTGGATGCCATTTTTGATGAGCATTACGGAGAGATTACCGAGCAGCTTAACCTTGACAAGCGCCGAATTTTCGCGTTAGACAATCCGCTGATACCCGATGAATTTCGTGACCTGGTCCCAAATATTGAAGACCTGTAGCCTGTTTTTTGAGTTGAAGCAGTTGTGATAAGTTAAAAATAGCCCGGAACAGGCTTAGGTTTGTTGATTTCTTATCCTGGAATGATACAGTAACTTCAGGCGCGAGGTGACTTCAGGCGTAGTGTTTTTAAAAACTGCTGCAGAAATCCGCTTGTTTTACTTAGTCTTTTATATACCAGGATATTCTCATCACCGTAGTAAGAGCCGAATCTTGCGGCTGCACTGTCCAGAGCCATTGCCTGACAGCTGCAGGTCCAGTCATTTTTCCAGGCTGCATTCATCGTATCATCACAGTTTGCACAGCGATAGATAAATTCTTTCCTCGTGCTCCATCCATTCAAACCGGTACAGGAAGGACCTCTCCCCAGATATTTTAAATCCGGAATCTCAATCGCAAATTTCAAGTCTATAGGTTTCATTTTATAACTCTTTTTTGTTTACGATTTTGAACCTCCGGTTAATATCAACCTGAAGTGTTTAAAATAGAAAACTATTGTTGATCTTTAAGAAGCAATTTTTGTTTGCGGAAAAATATTTTTTAACAATGGAATAGATAGTGGTTTAACCAGAAATTTCTTTACCGAGGTATATTCCCGCGCTTTAAGTCTGTCTATTTTAGAAACTGAAGAGGTTAAGATAAAAACAGAAAGCTTTTTATCATCCAGCTCTTCTAAATAATTCAAAAAATCCCAGCCGTTAAAATCGGGCATATTAAGATCTAAAAAGATGCATAAGTATTCAGAAGAATGTGAATTTAGATACTGCAAAGTATAATTCAGCGCTTCATCTGCTTTAAGGTAGGTGATAATTTCTAGTTTCGGATCTTCTGTGGCAATAGAGATAAATTTTTCATTAATGAGGTGTGAAACCGGATCATCATCAATTAATAAAACTTTCATATAGGTAGGGCTTAAAAAGTAAGCTTCTATCACAGATTTAAAATTATCCATCCTAGAAGCCCGGGGTTTCGGTTTATCAAACTCGATTTATTAATTGTTAAAGTAATCAAAATTTTTAAAATCTCCGGATGTATATTAAAAAGTTTATAACCGACCCAAAAAAACAAATACCGGAATTTTAGGAATATCGAAGAAGCGATTGTAATTGAAAGTCACCTAAGGAGAAATAGGGCTATTCCTTGATCAAAAATCCTGTTACGCGAGTAAATTACACTACAATCAACATTAGAAATTCTAACTATATTTAATGTCAATATTCAATATAAGACAATGAAGAAAATTTACCTACTGGCTTTTTGCCTGTTTAGCCTGATTTCAACAGCACAAAATAAAGATGATACCAAAAGCCTGGAAGTTGTTGGTTCCGGAGAGATATCGGTAAGCCCGGATATCGGTATCCTTAGCATCGGCATTACTAAGATCGATAGCCTTTTTAGTGAAGCTATTTCCGGGTTGAATAGCAAATCGGTTGATATTTCAGGACAGCTTAAAGAAATCGGATTTTCTCACGAAAATATTAAAACCAAAAACTTTAATGTCCGCAGGAATCAGGTTTACCGCAATAACAGGAATGTTGATAGCGGTTATATTGCCACGCAGCAAATTCAGCTCGATTTTGAAAATAACAAGGAGAATATCACCAGAATTTTAGACCAGTTTTCGGGTAGCAGTACAGATTTCAACCTGAGCTTTAACTTTAAGCTATCAGATTCCCTTAAAGAAGCTGTTCAGCAACAAATAATAGAACTCGCCACCAGGGACGCATTTGAAAAGGCCCGCTTAATAAGCTCAGCCTCCGATATTAAACTGAAGGATATTAAAGAAATTAAATACGGCACGAATCCCGATGCCGGGATGAGGTTATTTAACAGAAACGAGGGGCTTCATGAAATTGTGCTAAGTGGCGAAAGTACGGCCTCCCAGGGTTTCACCCCGGAAGACATAAAATATTCCGACAATATCCTGGTGATCTGGCTCCTGGAATAACCCGCCGTAGCCAAAAGTTTCAAATAATAATTTTCTCTGATACTGTAAAAATTAAGTGATGAAAACAACACCGGAACACGATGAGCGTATGGCGAAAATGACCTTTGCATCTGTTTATCCGCACTATAAAACGAAAGTTGAACGTAAAGGCAGGACAACAGAAGAATTGCATCAGGTAATAGAATGGTTAACCGGTTTTGATGAGAAAAACCTGCGGGAACTTATTGAGGAGAAGGTTACTTTCGAAACCTTTTTTCAGAGAGCAGATTTAAACCCAAATGCCCGCCTTATTCAAGGGGTGATTTGTGGCTATCGGGTAGAAGAAATTGAAAATCCATTAACTCAAAAAGTAAGGTATTTGGACAAGTTAGTTGATGAATTAGCAAAAGGCCGAAAGATGGAAAAGATTTTAAGAGATTAGCTTGAAATAAAGGAGAGATTATATAAACAGCTGTGTTTATGAAGCGAATAATAACGATCTTAATAACTTTAATCAGCATCAACCTTGCTAATGCTCAATTTAATGAAAATAACGCCCTATATTCTACTGCTGAGTTGAATTTAGGCAATTATCTCGGATTTGATATTAGCCTTAATTATCTCTATCAGGATAAATACTCTTTTAAAATCGGCTACACAGGGAATATACGAAAACCGAGATCCCAACCGGAAGATTTTACATCTGGTTTAAAAGGACTATTATTTTATGGATTAGCCAATCCATATGACCAATTAGAGAATTATCATATTGGAGTTGGAAAGATTTACAATCTAAACCAAAGCGGAACGATTAGAGCAAATATATCAATTGGATTAGGTTACACCCTTATCAGAGAACCCGAAAATTGGGAAAGGCTCTATAACGGATTTTTAGCAGAAAATTATACCTGGAATTATAGAAAACATAATACAGTTAGCCTGGTCATAAATCCCAAAATTGAATTTCCATTCACCAGATTTTTTGGATTGACAATTTCTCCTATGTTACAAATAAATAAAGACCGAACATACCTTGGAATTGGAATAGGAAATATGCTAGGATCCTTAAGAAAGAGAATAAACTAAGAACAATCCCGGGTTTGCATCTCCTGGAATTTATGAAAAGGGCTAATGCTTCTGCCACCATATTAAGGGGATAGAGAAGAAAAGTTTAAGTCCTTTAAATTTAATATCTTATAAAAAAAAGAATCATCATGAAAAAACACCTGGAAACAGCTAAACCCTTCAATCTAAAAGAGCTTATCTCTTATTCAGAGGCATCGACGGTAAGTAAGATCCTGTCCAAAAATTCAAACGGGAATACCACCCTTTTTGCTTTTGATAAAGAACAGGAACTTAGTGAACATACCGCGCCATTTGATGCTACCGCCATCATAATCGACGGAGAATGTCAGATAACCATAAAAGATGCCGAGTATAATCTTAAAGAAGGGGAGATGATTATTATGCCGGCTAATGTACCGCATGCTCTATTGGCTACCGAAGCTTTCAAAATGCTTTTGATCATGATCAAGGAATAGTTGCAATCAAATAATGATTCCGGGGTGAAGCTTTTGCATCCTGGAAATCCCCCGCTTCACAAAGTTCCAGACTGCCGGAAAAATATAGCAGGCTTGCACGAGTCCTGATTAGGTATGGGTAAAATCCAGAACTGATCAAAAATATTATTTATTTTCATTGTCCATTTTTATATTAATCGTAATATTGCAATCATATATTATAACTCATACATTATGAAACTTTCAGAAATAAAACAGCAGCTAAACCAGCTTGATAAGATCGCTTTTCAGTTGCCAAACGGCGAGCTGGTGCCTAACCATTTTCATGTTACCGAGATCGGGAAAGTTACTAAGCATTTTATCGATTGTGGGGGAACGGTTCGAAAAGAAGAAGTGGTGAACTTTCAACTGTGGAATGCCAACGATTATGACCACCGTTTACATCCTGAGAAATTATTACACATTATAGAACTCTCTCAAAATACCCTGGGGATAGGAGATCTGGAAATCGAGGTGGAATACCAGGGACAAACTATCGAGAAATTCGGGTTGGACTTCAACGGTACTAATTTTCTGCTCACCACTAAACAAACCGATTGCCTGGCTAAAGATAACTGCGGAATCCCGGCTGAAGAACCTGTGATTGCCAATCTTGAACCTGAGGCTTCAAATTGTTGCTCTCCTGAGAGCGGATGTTGTTAATCAAATAATCGGAATATCATGGGAGTAACAAAATCTGATCTCTTCAGTCCTATTCAGAATGAATTGGCTACTTATGCCAAAGTCTTTGCACATCCTGCCAGGATAGCGATCCTGCAGTATTTGCTAAGAGCCAATACCTGTTGTAATACGCACCTGGTGGAGGAATTAGGCCTTGCCCAGGCCACCATCAGCCAACACCTTAAAGAGTTGAAAAACCTCGGCTTGATACAGGGAACCGTAGAAGGGGTCTCTGTTAATTATTGCATCAATGCTGAAAAATGGCAGCTGATTAAAGATAGGTTTACCGAATTCTTTGATAGTTATGATCCCGGCAGTTTTTCATGTTAATACTTGAACTATGTTATTCTCAAAAATTAAGGACATCATTGAATCGCTGGAGCCTGAATCCATTCCCGATTCCCGAAAAGCTGTTTTAGCCCCTCTCATCGAATATGTTGAGGAGAAGCTCAGAAACAAAAAACCAATTGACCTTAACTTTATTTGCACTCATAACTCGAGAAGAAGTCATCTCTCCCAGATTTGGGCGCAGGTTATGGGTGATTATTTCAATATTGAAAGGCTGAGTTGTTATTCCGGCGGTACCGAAGCTACAGCTATGTTTCCGGTGGTTGCCGTAACCCTGGAGGAGCAGGGATTTGAGATTTCTCCAATCTCTGAAGGGAAAAACCCGGTTTACGCTATTAAATATGCTCCAAATTCAGCGCCGGTGATTGGTTTTTCAAAGACCTATGATCATAAGTTCAATCCCGTTTCAGGGTTTGCAGCAATTATGACCTGTTCCCAGGCCGATGCAGGCTGTCCCTTTATCCCCGGTGCAGAAAAGCGAATCCCAATTACCTACGATGACCCCAAAGAATTTGACGGTACCCCTAAACAAGCCGAAAAATACTGGGAACGCAGCCTCCAGATTGCCACAGAACTATTTTTTGTATTTTCAAAAATCAACCAACATGCCTCAACCTAAAAAACAAATTCCATTCTTTGAACGTTACCTCAGCTTGTGGGTCGCCCTTTGTATTGCAGCAGGAATTTTAATCGGTCATTTTCTGGGGGACAAGATGCAAGTCCTGGCCGATGCTCAGATCTATAATGTGAATATTCCAATCGCCATCCTCATCTGGCTCATGATCTATCCTATGATGCTGCAAATCGACTTCAGCAGTATCAGAAATGTCGGTAAAGCTCCTAAAGGTCTTATCCTCACCCTTGTTATTAACTGGCTGATCAAACCGTTTACGATGGCCTTTTTTGCCTGGATATTCTTTGAACACTTGTATTCTGCCTGGATCGACCCTGAAATGGCCGGGGAATATATCGCCGGGGCCATCCTCCTGGGCGTTGCGCCCTGTACAGCCATGGTTTTCGTATGGTCTTATTTAACCGATGGAGATCCGAATTACACCCTGGTGCAGGTTTCCATTAACGATTTGATTATCCTGGTAGCTTTTGTTCCGCTGGTAGGTCTTTTATTAGGGATCACCGATGTCACCATCCCTTATGACACCCTGGTAGCCTCTGTGCTTATCTTTGTGGTAATTCCACTGATAGCCGGAGTGATCACCAATAAAATATTGGTTAGAAAACATGGAGAAGATTGGTTTAAAAACCACTTTCTGCCAAAGTTGAAACCAGTGAGTATTTTAGCGCTTTTGTTAACATTAGTCTTGCTCTTTGCCTTCCAGGGCCCTAATATTTTGGATAACCCGATCATTATTCTACTGATTGCCATACCTCTTATCATTCAGTCCTATTTTATATTTTTCCTGGCCTGGTTTGGGGGTAGAAAGCTAAAATTGAACCACGCTATTTGCGCTCCTGCAGCCATGATAGGAACGAGTAACTTTTTTGAATTGGCAGTAGCAGTGGCCATAGCATTATTCGGACTCCAGAGTCCGGCGGCTTTGGTAACCGTGGTTGGAGTATTGGTTGAAGTGCCGGTTATGCTGAGCCTTGTGGCCCTGGCCAATAAATGGAGATATTAATCGTATTTTCATAAGTAGTATCATAGACGTTTTTTATTTCCAAAAAATGAACCCTGCTTTTATCGACCTTGGCGGGGCGTCCCTGGGATATCTGCTAAGCCTGATTTTAAATTTTCACTCCCTTTCTCTATTTTTTATCCTAAGTACTTCTTTTACAAATAAGAAGCCTGATTGGCGTCATTTTTTTCAGATTTTGCCGAAAATTCGGTTGTTTTTTATTTAGAATGATTCTACATTTGTTGCCTATTTTAAATCAATCTAAATAAAAACTACAATTTATAATGAAACATTTCACCTTGCTATTCGCAATTATATTGACGGGATATACCGGCTTTGCGCAACAGGAAGAAGCTTCCCTCCAGGGAACGATCACCGATGACTCAGGCAACGCTATCCCCTTTGTAAATATTCTAATCGAAAAGACTTCCACCGGTACCACTTCCGACATTGATGGGAGATACCATCTCGAAGGTATCTCAACAGGAACTCAGATAATAAAATTTTCTGCAATAGGCTATGAAACCCTGAGTCGTGAAGTAGTTTTTAATAATGGAAGTAATCAAAATTTAAATATCACCTTAACAGAAGACCAGCAGGATCTGGGTGAGATAGTGATCACCTCAAACCGGACCCGGGAAACCCTGGATGAAGTGCCTTCTTCGGTTTCTATCCTTACGGCAAAAGAGATTGAAAGACTAAACCAAACCAGTACTTCGGTAGGGGGTCTTTTAAACGAAATTCCCGGAATTTCCTTAAGCACAAACCAAACCAGCAATACAGGACAAACCCTGCGGGGAAGAAATATGCTGGTGCTTATCGACGGAATTCCCCAATCCACGCCCTTAAGAACGGGGGGGCGCGATATCAACACCATAGACCCCAACACCATTGAGCGTATTGAAGTGATCAAAGGAGCTACCGCTATTTACGGTAATGGGGCCGATGGCGGTATTATTAACTACATCACCAAGAGTCCGGGTACGTCAGGACTTAAAAGCACCACCGAGCTAAGTACTCAGGGCTCTCTTGTAAACACAGAACACACCCTGGGCTCTAAACTTTCCCAGACTTTTTCTGGCAGCACGGAAAAACTCGGCTATGTTTTTTCCGGGAATTTTCAGCAAACGGGGATCTTCAGGGATGCTCAGGGAGAGGTGATTTCTCCCACTTATGGCCTTGGTGAAACCAATCAGTATGGCTTATTTGGGAAATTAAATTATGCCCTGGCAGAGGATCATTCCGTAGAAGTGATGTATAATTATTTCAGCAGTAATCAGGATACCGAATATGTTAATCAGAACGGTGTTTACGGAGAACGCCCCGCAATCGGGGTAATTGGAGAAGTGCTGGGGGTAGACCAGGGAAACAGGTTTAACCATAACGCCCAGCTTACCTATGATGCCACCGATCTCATTGGAAATACCGATCTAAAATTGAACCTGTATATGCAGGATTTTAAAACCGTGTATGGTTTCAGCGATTATTTTTACAATGCTGAAGAAGGCTTCGAAGGTGGGCAATCTACTGTGGAATCAACTAAAAAAGGACTTCGGCTTAACTTCAAAACACCCTATGATCTTGGAGATGAAGTTTACGGAGATTTGCTCTACGGAGTTGATGTTCTTAACGATAAAACCTCCCAGAAGCTGATGGACGGTAGAATATGGGCGCCGGAAATGGATATGACTAACCTGGCTCCCTATGCTCAGCTTAAGACCATATACAGGGATTTTGTGCTAAAGGCCGGCTTACGCTTTGAAAATATCAATATTGATGTGCCGGATTACAGCACTATCTATATCTTCCCTTTTGCCGGGGAAACTCCTAACGGAGGCGTTGCTGTAGACGGTGGAGAGCTAAGCTATGATGCGACTACCTTTAATGCCGGGTTGCGATATAACGGGATAAGGGAATTTAAACCCTTCGTGAGTTTCTCCCAGAGTTTCTCTATCGCCGACCTGGGGCGTACCCTAAGAACTGCCACCGAAAATACGGTAGGTCAGATCTCTTCGGAAGCGGTTATCGCGAATAATTATGAGATCGGATTCAATAGTAATTTAGGGGCGACCACCCTGAGTGGAGCTTATTTTATCAGCACTTCAGATCTGGGGGCTACCTACAGGGAAGTAGATGGTATCTTTCAGATCGCCAGACAACCGGAAAAAGTTTACGGTTTTGAATTCTCTTTTGATACCAGGCTGGCTCACGGACTAAATCTTGGGAGTTCGGTTTCCTGGACAGAAGGAAAACTGGATTCGGGAGATAACGGAGATTACAATACCTATATGAACGGCGACCGGATTCCGCCATTGAAAACACTCACCTATATTTCTTATGATCTTTCTGAAAGATGGAATACTCGCTTATCTCATCTTTACAGTGGAACCCGGGACCACTTCAGCCCTGATGCCAATGGAAATTATATTTACGGAAAGGGTCCCGTGGAAAGCTTTAATGTGGTGAACCTTAACTCCAGCTATCGTCTTACCGAAAACACCAGCCTGAGTCTGGGAATCGAGAACCTCTTAAATGAAGATTATTATAATCTCATTTCGCAGTGGAGTGCCCGGGATTCTAACTATATCAAGGCCAACGGAGCAAGATTTAATCTCTCCCTGAAAGTAGAAATTTAAGATCTTTTAGACTGCAGTCATCGCCGGTGGCTGCAGTTCTTTAAAAAATGAAGAACAGACAACTACTGAAATACCATTCCTGGTTTGGTCTCATTGCGGGACTTTTCCTGTTGCTCATGGGTCTATCGGGGAGCATCCTGGTGTTTCATAAACAACTGGATTCCTGGTTCTTCAGGGAACAATTTCAGGAAAATTATTCGGGGGAACAGCAATTAGATCTGGCTGTGGCGAATGTTCAGAAAGACTATCCGGGCTGGGATACGCGCTTAAAGCAGTTTACACCCGGAGAAGTGCTGGTTTTCGAT
>NZ_JBEPWD010000045.1:0-17342 GCF_041642575.1 Salegentibacter sp.
ACTAACTAACTAACCAAAAAACTAAAACTTTATTCCTCTTCTGAATTATCGCGCTCTTTTTTAGCACGATATTCTCTAATTAATTTTTTATGAAATTCATCTTCCAGCTTATGAAGCTTAATAATATCCTGAGCTGAAATAATTTCTTTGAGCTTTTTAAAGAGCTCCTTCTTTATTACGTATTCTTCTCTTTCAACATCCAGATATTCCTGAAGCATACTATTGGCCTGTTCTTCACCTATGCACTCAGGACTGCTTATATCCATTTCTACATGCTCTCTGCGATGGAGATTTTTTCTTTTAGCCTCATATTCATTATAAATTGGCCAGAATTTTTCGGCTACCCTGGTGCTTAGGTTTAACTCCTGAGTAATATAGGCAGTTTTAAGGGCTTTAATTCGCTCCCTATGAGCTTCCTTGTCCTCAGATTGAGCATGCAACTGCATTAGAGCAGGAAACATTAATAATAAAATTAAAATTCTTTTCATAATCATTTTCATTCAATAATAAATGCCGGATCTTCAACATTTTCATCCAGATAATCCAACATTGCTTCAGAGTTAACTTCTTTGAAATCAGAGTCTTCAACTAAGATTCCATCGTTAAATAAAAACCCGGAAATTTCAGTGGTAGAGAGGTCTATATTATTATCGTCTATATAATTTTCCAGAACAGATAATTCTATATTTTCCCAGGTATCTACTGGGGCAGGATTTATATAAAGCGATCCTGCCAGCGCAATAATTATCGCAGCAATACTGGCTGCGTATAACATATATTCCTTTTTAAATAATGGAATAACTTTGGGCTGCTGCGAATTTTCTGCAGGGAATTTAACCTCAAAGCTTTCGAAATACCCATCAGGAGTTTTAAATCCTGAACCCTGAACCTTTTCCAAGGTTTTATCAGATTCATTATGAGCATCAGCATTCTTCACCATATTAAATATATCCTTTTCCAGTTCTTCAAAATAGTTTGATGGAACTGTAAAACCCGGATCATTGTTATATGGTAATTTATTCTCTTTCATTTGATTGTTTGACTATAAAAATGCCTAAAGGTTTAATTGTTTTTTAAATGCTCTTCTATTTTTTTTACTGCTATATGATAAGAGGCTTTTAGTGCACCTTCACTGGTTTCCAGGATTTCTGCTATTTCACGGTATTTCAATTCCTCAAAATACTTCATATTAAAAACCTGTTGTTGTTTGGCAGGGAGGCTGGCGATAGCTCTTTGCAGTTTTAGTTGAATCTCATCTCCCTCAAAATAGACGTCACTCTCCAGGCTGGAAATCAAATGATCTTGTAATTCCTGGGAGTTAATTTGTAGGCGTTTCGCCTTTTTATTGATAAAAGTGATGGCCTCATTTGTCGCAATACGGTACATCCATGAGAATAACTGACTTTCACCTTTAAATTTATTTATATTTCGGTAGATTTTTAAAAAAGTATTCTGAAGAACGTCGTGAGTGTCATCATGATCCTTGACCATATTCCTTATATGCCAGTAAAGCCTTTCCTTATAAAGACTAACGAGCTCTTTAAAAGCAGCTTCGGCAGAAACTTCGTCTTTTAAACGTTGTATTAACAGATCTTCGGAATTTCCCAATGGGTTTGATTTAAGTTGGATTCCCATTTAAAAAGGCTAAAGGTAATAGAAAACTTTAAAGTTGATAAATTATCTTATGAGGAAATATTTTGTAGGATTTTTGCTTCTTAGATCAGTATACTTATCGTTATATGGTGAAAATTGACGATAAAATGCATTATATTGTTTGGATATTCTATATTTTGAATTATATTTACAATAACAAAATGATTTAATCTTTTTTGCCCCAATGAAAACGAATTAAATCTTCTTTATTTTCATTTGCCCCAAGATGGAAATAATTTCTGAAAAATGGATGGAAACCTACTTTCATCCATTTTTTGTTTTAAGTTATAGCTGAATTCTAACTTATTAGAAATTTAAAGTTTTTTAATCGAAAGACTGCATTTCCACAAGTTTCTGATAAGTCCCTTTCTTCTGAAGTAATTCCAGGTGTTTTCCTTCCTCAACGATCTCACCTTTCTGCATCACGACAATTTTATCGGCATTCTGAATGGTGGAGAGGCGGTGAGCAATAACAATAGAAGTCCTGTTTTTCATCATATTCTCCAGGGCTTTCTGCACCAGTTTCTCACTTTCGGTATCCAGAGCTGATGTTGCTTCATCCAAGATCATAATCGGAGGATTTTTAAGTACCGCCCTAGCGATAGAAAGTCTTTGTTTCTGGCCTCCGCTGAGTTTATTTCCAGAATCTCCAATATTGGTTTCAAGGCCTTTAGGCAGGTCTTTTACAAACTCCCAGGCATTCGCGATCTTCAGGGCATCAATTATCTCCTCATCACTAGCATTCTCTTTGCCCAGCGCAATATTATTTCTAACTGTATCATTAAATAAAATTGAATCCTGGGTAACCAGTCCCATAAGGTCCCTTAAGGATTTTTTGGTCATATCTTTTATATCGATCCCGTCAATGCTAATGCTTCCCTCATTTACGTCATAGAATCGAGTGATCAAGTTGGCAATTGTAGATTTTCCGCTACCGGATTGTCCTACAAGGGCTACGGTTTGGCCTTTATAAACCTGAAGGTTGAAATTCCGAAGGACATTTTCTTCCTCATACCTAAAATTGATATTATCAATTTTAATATTGTTTTCAAACTCTTCTTTGACTACTGCATTGGGTTTATCGGTAATGGTAGAAGGAGTTTCCAGAACCTGCAGGATTCTTTCAGCTGCGGCATTTCCTTTTTTAACAGAATAGGAAGCCTTGGAAATCTGTTTTGCCGGGGTTAAAATATTATAGGCCAGGCCTAAAAATGCGATAAAGGTTGCCGCATCAAGACTGCCTTCCACCAAAACCATTTGTCCTCCAAACCAAAGAATAATAACTATTACGAAGATGCCTAAGAATTCACTTGCAGGCGAGGCCAGGTTCTGGCGGTTAATAAGTTTATTCAGAATATGATTCAAGCGGTTTGTAGAAGCCTGAAATCTTTGCTGCATTTTATCTTCAGCATTGAAACCTTTAATTATCTTAAGGCTGCTAAGTGTTTCCTCTACAACTGAAAGAAAATAGCCGTTTTCCTCCTGCGCTTTATTTGATTGCTGCTTTAATTTCTTTCCTATCAGAGAAATAATGAAACCAGAAATGGGTAAAAACACAAAGACGAAGATGGTGAGTTTAGCACTCATCATTAACATCGCGATGATTGTAAAAATTATTGTAAGGGGTTCTCTTACAATAAGTTCTAAAATTGACAGAAAAGATGTTTGAACTTCGTTTACATCGGCCGTAATTCGGGAAATGGTGTCACCTTTTCTTTTTTCAGAAAAATAGGAAACCGGTAGGGCAAGGATTTTTTTATAGAGTGTATCCCGTACATCCCGTAAAACTCCATTTCTTAAAAAGGTGATGAAAAATGCCGCGAGATATCCAAAAATATTCTTCAGCAGAAATAAAAGTATAACTATCCCACAGATAAAAAGAAGGGCCGAGATCTCATCTTCGGCCACCTTTTGTGTTACTTGATAATTAAAATATCCGGTTACATAATCTTTTGCGCCCCCAAGACCATCCCAAACGGGTTTTGCAGAAACCCTTTTGGTCTTGTCAAAGAGCACCTGAATAACTGGAATTAAAGCGATAAAAGATAGGGTGCTGAAAACCGCATAAAAAACATTACAAATAATATTCAGGATGGCGTACCTCTTGTAAGGTATGGCATACTGAAGAATTTTTCGAAAATAACTCATATAGATCGGCGATTAGCCTAATTGTAATTCTTTTTTGATTCTTTCAATTTTCTCAGCGAGTTTTTGATTTTCTGCATCAAAATTTTCTATAGAATCCAATTGAGAATTAACACTGATATAAAATTTTATCTTTGGTTCTGTACCACTTGGGCGGGCCGCTATTTTAGTACCATTTTCGGTATAATAAATCAGCACATTAGATTTGGGAATACTAATTTCCTCTTCAATACGATCCTGAAGGTTTTTTGCTTTAGAAGTATGATAATCTTCAATTAATACAACTTTTTCGCCGTCTATTTCTTTCCAAGGGTTTTCGCGGAGATCGACAAGCATTTGTTTGATCTCGGCTTCGCCTTCAATTCCTTTTTTCACCAAAGAGATAAGTTCTTCGCGGTATAGTCCGTATTCGGTATAAAGTTGTAATAGTTGTTCATAAAATGAACTTCCTTTAGCTTTCATTTGGGCTGCGATCTCGCAAGCCAGTAGAGTAGCGGTAGCTGCATCTTTATCCCGCACAAAATCCCCAACCATATATCCGAAGCTTTCTTCGCCTCCACCAACAAAGTCGAGCTCAGGATTGTCTTTTATAAGTTTTGCGATCCATTTAAATCCGGTTAAAACTTCGTGATATTGTGCGCCATAATCCTCGGTGATATTCTTCATCATCGGCGTAGAAACAATGGTAGAAGCCACAAAGGAATTAGCTGATAATTTACCTTCTTGTTTATGCTGCTCCAGTAGGAACCAGGTCATCACCAGCATAGTCTGGTTTCCGTTAAGTAGAATCATTTTACCATTTAGATCGCGAACGGCAACTCCTAACCGGTCTCCATCGGGATCGGTCCCGATTACGATATCTGCATTTTTTTCTTCGGCGAGTTTGAGTGCCATTTCCAAAGCTTCAGGCTCTTCGGGATTAGGAGATTTTACGGTTGGAAACTGTCCATCTGGTTTTTCCTGTTCTTTTACGATAAAAACATTTTTGTATCCGGCTTTTTCCATTACCTGCGGATTGGTAGTTGACGCCGTTCCATGCAGAGACGTAAAAACAATTTTTAAAGCGTCTTTAGCCGAAGCTGAAGTATCAAAACTTCCGTTTTTAACTGAAGCATTTTGGAAGGCTTGATCAACATCCTTATCGATGCTATGAATTAATTCCGGGCGCGCCTGGAAGTTCACTTCATCAAACTCCAGGTTATTAATGATATCTATAAGTTTTGCGTCTTGTGGCGGCACCAATTGACCACCATCCTGCCAGTAAACCTTATAACCATTATATTCCGGCGGATTGTGACTTGCAGTAAGCACGATCCCCGCATGGCAATCCAGATATTTTACCGCGAAAGAAAGTTCCGGAGTCGGCCGAAGTTCAGAAAATAGGTAAACCTCAATATCGTTGGCCGAAAATACTTCGGCAACCATTTGAGCCAGTTCCTTAGAATTATTGCGACAATCATAGGCAATCGCTACTTTAAGTTTCTCACCCTTAAATTCACTTTTCAACAAATTTGATAGTCCCTGGGTATTTTTTCCAAGCGTATATTTATTGATGCGGTTGGTGCCCACACCCATAATTCCACGCATTCCACCGGTACCGAAAGCAGCATTTTTATAAAAGCTTTCTTCCAGTTCAGTTGGATTATTATCGATCAGGTCGTTGATTTGTGTTCTGGTATTCTCGTCAAATATATCGGTAAGCCAGGCTTTAGCCTTAGCCAGGATCTCAGGTTTAATTTCAGACATAATAATATTTTTACTAAGCAAAAATAAGGATTAATGCTTTAACAGAATTATAAATTTGAAGTGGTTTTTTGGATAAGGTAGTGATCTTTTTCTCTTTTGGATCTTAGGATTAGTTCCCCCAGGAAGCCTGCCAGAAAAAGCTGTGAACCAATTATCATTACGGTTAACGCAATGTAGAACCAGGGGTTTAGGGCTACAAGAATGTTTGGTTCACCATGGTACATCTTCCATAGTTTGGAAATTCCTATCCAGCCGGCAGCAATAAATCCGAAGAGAAACATTAGAACTCCCAGTGCTCCAAAAAGGTGCATGGGGCGTCTTCCGAATTTGGAAAGAAACCAGATGCTGATAAGGTCGAGGAAACCGTTAATAAATCTTTCAGCTCCAAATTTTGTGGCACCGTATTTCCTGGCCTGGTGTTTTACTTCTTTTTCTGTAATATTTGAAAATCCGGAATTTTTGGCCAATACAGGAATGTAGCGATGCATTTCGCCGTAGACATCGATATTTTTTATCACCTCGCTGCGATAGGCCTTAAGGCCGCAATTGAAATCGTGAAGTTTTAGCCCGGATGTTTTTCGTGCTGCTGCGTTAAAAAGTTTTGAAGGAAGGTTCTTGGTGAGCACGTGATCGTAGCGTTTTTTTTTCCATCCAGAAACCAGATCGTAATTTCCTTCTTTAACCAAATTATAAAGCTCCGGAATCTCTTCAGGATTGTCCTGAAGATCGGCATCCATAGTGATGACCACATCCCCTTGTGCACGTAAAAAACCGGCGTGCAAAGCCTGGGATTTCCCATAGTTACGATTGAATTTAATACCTTTTACTGCAGTGTCATTTTCTGAAAGCGCCTCAATGGTTTTCCAGGAATTATCAGTACTCCCATCGTCAATAAAAATGATCTCGTGCGAAAAGGAATTGGACCGCATAACTTTTGCGATCCAATTATATAATTCTGTCAGAGATTGTTCCTCGTTTAATAAAGGTATAACGATAGATATTTGCATATTTTAAGCTTCGTATGGATTTTTGTTTTTCATTATTAGACCTGTTACCAGCGAAATAAGGAAACCAAAGAACAAACTTCCGATAATTGCCATTGCCATCATAATCCAGGGAGAAGAAAATTTTTCATTCATCACCATAGCATCATCAATCTGTGAGTCGGTCATGTTGGGAAAGCGCTCCAGCATAACCTCACGTTGCATATCTGCCATTTGCATCATGTAATTGGGTTCAATCACCGTCATTAATAATAGTTGCCAGATCGCACCAATTATACCTCCAACAAGAGCTATTCCTAATCCAAGTTTTAATGCTTCGGTTAGGGAGAGATAACTTTGATTTGCTATTTTAAAAGTTCTTATTCCCAGTACGATAACCACTACCATAATTAGGAAGGAAACAATACTAAAATAAATACTTGGGTTTAAGTATGCGTTGGTAACATACATTATAACGCCAAGAACTACAGATAGAATTCCCAGTAGAACCCCATAATTAATAATAATTCCTTTTGAATCTGTTTTTTGAGTGTCCATTTGAATAAAGATTGGTTAGTAGCGGTTAGTAAACAAATATAGCAAAACGTTACATTCGTAAAGGATTTAAAAATAATTTTGTCATTGCTATTGCATTTATAATTGAATTGCTTAAATTTGCACTTCCAAAAATAAAAAGAACAAAGCGATGAAGCAGGGAATCCATCCGGAAAATTATAGATTAGTAGCTTTCAAAGACATGTCAAACGAAGATGTTTTTATTACTAAATCTACCGCCAATACCAAAGAAACCATTGAAGTTGATGGTACTGAATATCCTTTGGTGAAATTGGAAATTTCAAGAACCTCACACCCATACTACACCGGGCAAACCAAATTGGTTGATAGTGCAGGTAGAATTGACAAGTTTAAAAACAAATACAAGAAATTCAAGAAATAGGTTTTTTGTATACCATCATATTAAAGGCTGCCAGTATGGCGGCCTTTTTTTATGCGATGCCTGTTTTAACTTCAATTTAAAATTAAGCATTTTTCAATCTTAATTTTACTTGTAACTTTATCGGGTAAAACAAAGTGCGGATGAATTATATATTATTTGACGGTTCTTCCAGGAACCGCTTGCTACCTTTTACCTATACCAGGCCTGTTGCCGATATACGAATAGGTATTCTCACCATAAGAGAAAAATGGGAGTTTCTTCTAGAATCAACCACTTCTACAATTACTGAAGATTATTTAGCTGAAAAATGGCCTATGGTGGAGCTCGAGGAAAATGTGCTTATTAATGCTTCTTTTCTTCCTAATCCCGAATTCCTTAACCAGGTAAAGAATCTTAAGCCAAACCAGGCGATCTTTTATGAGGAGGATATTGTAGCTTTCCACAGTTTTGAAGATCAGGAGGTAGATCTGGAAAGCTTCGAGCAGCTGGAACTTGCGGGAGAGGTGATTCAGGTAAAAAATACCTGGGATATATTTTCTAAAAACGGTCTGGCAATCGAAGCTGATTTTAAAATGCTTACCGAAGGCCGATCTTCTCAGCCCATCCCCGATTCTAATTACGTCAAAAATCCGGAAAATATTTTCATTGAAGAAGGAGCTGAAGTGGAAAATTGTTCCCTTAATGCTTCCTCGGGTCCAATTTATATAGGAACAAACGCGAAAGTCCTTGAAGGAAGTCTTATAAAAGGTGCCCTGGCGGTTTGCGAAGGCGCTTTGGTGAAAATGGGCGCAAAGATCTACGGGCCTAGCACATTAGGGCCTTTTTGCCGGGGCGGGGGCGAGATCAATAATTCTGTTCTTTTTGCTAATTCCAATAAAGGCCACGATGGTTATTTGGGAAATTCGGTTTTAGGAGAATGGTGTAATCTTGGCGCCGATACCAATAATTCCAACCTGAAAAATAATTATGCTGAAGTTCGCATCTGGGATTATGAAACTGAAGGTTTTGCCAAAACCGGCCTGCAGTTTTGCGGGCTCATGATGGGCGACCATAGTAAATGCGGAATAAATACCATGTTTAATACCGGAACTGTTGTTGGGGTAAGCGCTAATATTTTTGGAGCTGGCTTTCCGCGGAATTTTATTCCCAGTTTCAGCTGGGGTGGCAGTGGGGGCATGAGCACTTATAAAACCCAAAAGGCTTTTGAAGTTGCCGAAATCGTAATGCAACGCCGAAACGAAGAGTTTTCAGAAAAAGATAAAAAAATACTGGAACATATTTTTGAAGAAACCAGTAAGTACAGGAGAGCATAATTTTCTAATCACTACACTGTTTTCTTAAAAGGATTAAAGTTGGTATATTTGCAGCCCTAAAAATCGAGTAACCCCAACAGCAACATACAGGTGCATGGATAATAAGAAAGTGGCATTTTATACTTTGGGTTGTAAGCTGAATTTTTCAGAAACTTCAACAATAGCGCGTTCCTTTAAAGATGAAGGATTTCAGCGCGTAGAATTTGATGAAGAAGCGGATATTTATGTGATTAATACCTGTTCGGTTACCGATAATGCCGATAAACGTTTCAAAACCATTGTAAAACATGCACAAAAGGCAAATGAAGATGCTTTTGTTGTTGCTGTAGGATGTTACGCTCAGTTAAAACCAGAAGAACTTGCCGATGTAGATGGGGTTGATCTCGTTCTTGGAGCCACCGAAAAATTCAAGATCACCGATTATCTCAATGATCTAACTAAAAATGATCATGGGGAAGTACATTCCTGTGAGATTGATGAAGCCGATTTTTACGTTGGGGCCTATTCCTTTGGAGACCGCACCCGTGCATTTCTGAAAGTTCAGGATGGATGCGATTATAAGTGTACTTATTGTACAATTCCCTTGGCTCGTGGTATCTCCCGTAGCGATAAACTTGAAAATGTTCTGAATAATGCCGCCGAAATTTCAGCAAAAGGAATAAAAGAGATCGTGCTTACCGGGGTAAATATCGGGGATTATGGAAAAGGTGAATTCGGAAATAAAAAGCATGAACATACTTTCCTTGACCTGGTAAAGGCCTTAGATGAAGTGGAAGGAATTGAGCGTCTAAGAATCTCTTCTATAGAACCAAACCTGCTTAAGAATGAAACTATAGATTTTGTAGCTCAAAGTAAAACTTTTGTGCCTCATTTTCATATTCCGCTACAAAGTGGGAGTGATGAGATTCTGAAGCAAATGCGTCGGCGATACTTAAGTGATCTTTATATAGACAGAGTTGCCAGGATAAAATCTACCATGCCCGATGCTTGTATTGGTGTAGATGTTATTGTTGGCTTTCCTGGGGAAACGGATGAGCATTTCCTGGAGACTTATAACTTTCTAAATGAGCTCGATATTTCCTACTTGCACGTCTTCACTTATTCTGAAAGAGATAACACTCCCGCAGCTGAAATGCAGGATGTTGTTCCCACTAAGGTTAGAAAGAAACGCAGCAAAATGCTACGCGGGCTTTCTGTTAAAAAGCGAAGAGCTTTTTATGAATCCCAATTGGGTAAGGAATTTACTGTTTTGTTCGAGGGGGAAAATAAGGAAGGTTACATTCATGGTTTTACCGAGAATTATGTTAAAATAAAAGCGCCCTGGGATCCTGCCCTGGTAAATACTCTTCACCGGGTTAAACTTCAAAAGATCGATAAAGATGGTACGGTACGAATTCAGTATGCTTCGGAGCCGTCAGTGGTTTAAATATTGATTCCCACCGGAAGAAGGTCTTTATACTGTCTTTTGTTTTTACGCATAAATTTTGCAATCTCCGGGCTTGTTGGCATTACTCTGGTATTTCGTTCTTTTATTTCTTCCAGAACAGCCTTAATAAAGGGTTCCAGATAACCTTTTTCTTTAAGAGATTCAGACATTTGTAATTTGGTTAGAAAAATTTTTCTTTCCTGTTGGGCGTATTCTATCACGGCCAATTCATTGTCTATGGTAATTTCAAATTGTCTCAGAAACTCGTTATCAGTAATTTTCAAATCTTCAGCATTCATCACTTTAAAGTTTTAGTCCGGCTTTTAGCAGGAGGGGAGTGGAAACATTTAAAGGTTTCCTTGTTAGTATAGCGTTTTTGGGTTGGTCGGTGGTTTTTTCTTCTGAATAAAGTAAAAATAAATCTGATATTTTCCGGAATTCAGAAGGTCCCGGAACAGGGAGCACAGGTTTAAGAAAAATCTTCATTATTTTTTTCTCTCTGTTGTGAAAGCCAATAAAATAGCAGTAATTTTGATTTATAAATTTACGGCTTTATACCTGCCTTAAGTGTTATATACTTGTTAAAATGGAAGACAATAAGGAGCTGACCCATGTTTACTTTATGCCCGGTCTTGCCGCAAATTCTTCAATCTTTGAGTTTATTAAATTACCTGAAGATAAATTTAAAATGCATTTTCTGGAATGGCTTATTCCACATGAGGAAGAAAGTCTAACCAATTATGCGCAGCGATTAAATAAATATATAAAACATGAAAATCCGGTTTTGATTGGTGTTTCCTTTGGTGGTGTTGTGGTGCAGGAGATGAGTAAATTTATTGAAGTTAGAAGACTCATTATAGTATCCAGCGTAAAATGCCGGGACGAATTACCTCGCCGTATGCGTATTGCCGCTGAAACCGGCTTGTTTAAGCTCCTGCCTGTAAGTTTACTGGATTATGTAGACTATTTTGAGAAGATAGCCGTTGGTGATTTTGTGAAGAAAAGAGCCCAACTTTATAAAAAATACCTTTCCGTTAGGAATCATCGTTACCTTAACTGGGCGATAAAGAATATGGTGCTTTGGGAATGTGATAAACCCAGGAAGGATATCATTCATATTCACGGCGATAAGGATGAAATATTTCCGGTAAAGCATATTACGGATTATATCAATGTTAATGGAGGAACTCACGTTATGATAATAAACCGGTATCGATGGTTTAATAAACATCTCCCGGAAATTATTCTTACCGGGGAGATTAAAAAAAATAAAAAGATGGAAGAATAAAATCTATTGCTTTTTAGAATCAATAAAATAAACAAATAGTAAAACAGAAAGAAGATGAAGTTAGTTAAAAACCTATTGATGGGAGCCGGAGTTCTGGGAATTGCGGCAATAAGTATTAATGCAGTACAGGAATCACCATACAAAGAAACTCAGAAAGCCCAGAGCAGTGAGCGAGCTGCCGGGCATAATGATAAAGCAGTAAAAGATTATAATGTTTACGCATTAAACCTACCTGAAAAAATGGACTTTGCCGGAGAAAACGTGCCTTTGGAGCTGCAAGATATACACGAGAGAATGGACCGTGAATTATTGGTAAATACCTACTGGCAATCTAATGGATTACTATTGCTGAAACGGGCCAATAAATATTTTCCAATTATTGAACCTATTCTTGCTGAAGAAGGTATCCCAGATGATTTTAAATATCTTGCCGTTATTGAGAGCGGTCTTACTCAGGCTATTTCTCCGGCCAGAGCTGTAGGATTCTGGCAAATAATGGAAGGCACCGGTAAAGATTATAAACTGGAAATAAACGATAATGTGGATGAACGTTATCACATTGAAAAATCTACCAGGGTAGCCAGTCAATATCTCAAAAAATCGAAGGAGAAATTTGGCTCCTGGACACTCGCAGCTGCAGCCTTTAATGCTGGAGATCGTGGAATTCAGCGTCAATTAGACCGCCAAAAGGTTGATGATTATTACGATTTGTTATTGGGAGAAGAGACAGGGCGGTATCTTTTCCGGATCCTGGCTTTAAAGGAAATTATGAATGATCCTGAAAAATACGGGTTCAATTTTGACGACGAACATCTCTACAAGCCTATTCCGACAAGAAGAGTTAAGGTAGACACGGCAGTTTCAGACTTCGCCGATTTCGCAAAGGAGTTCGATATCAATTATAAGATACTAAAGCTTCACAATCCATGGTTGCGTGAGGCGCATCTTAATAATGCTTCGCGTAAGACCTATTATTTAGAAATCCCTGAAGAAAAAGTATATACCACGGCTGAATAAATGAATTTCATTCAGGATAATATCTGGTGGTTTGTAATTGGTTTAAATTACCTGTTTGTTTTTATAACCGCCGGATATGAAATAATGCATAACCGAGAACCGGCAAAGACCATTTCTTTACTTTTTGCTTTGGTTGTGCTGCCCGGTATTGGATTAATCATTTATTATTTTTTTGCTCAGGAGTTCCGGAAAGACAAGATCTTTAACCGCAAGAAAGTTTACGATCACGAAATGATCAAGAAGTGGGAAGATAAACTTATCCTGGAAGAGAAAGACCTTGCACACCTTGAAAATTTCTTCGTTGATGATAAGATAAAACTGGTACGACTGCTGCAAAACAATCAAACCAAGCCTTTCACTTTTGGAAACAAAGTAGATATTCTTGTGAACGCAAGAAAGAAATTTGACACCCTTTTTGCTGATCTTAAAAAAGCGGAAAAACATATACATCTCGAATATTATATGTTCAGAAGTGATAATATTGGAAATAAGCTTATCGATATTTTATGTGATAAAGCTAAAGAAGGTGTAGATATAAGGATTAGTTATGATTATGTAGGTAGTTCTTTAAGCTCAAAGGCACTTAAACGCATGAATTCCTGCGGAATTGAGATATTCCCATTTATGCCTGTTTGGTTTCCAAATTTAACCCGTAAACTCAATTACAGAAATCACAGAAAACTTGTAATAATTGATGGGAAAGTAGGTTTTATTGGAGGGGTAAATATTTCTGATGAATATGTGAATTATAAAGGGCAGGAGGACACAAAAATGTATTGGAGGGATATGCACCTTAGAATTGAAGGACACGGTGTAAAATCCTTACAGGCCCAGTTTCTTCTGAATTTCAATTTTATAACCAGTAAGGAAATTGAAATTAAAGATGAGTATTTTCCAACTATAGAGGCAGCGGGGAAGAGTGCGGTTCAAATAGCGGCCAGTGGTCCTGATACCGACTGGAAAAATATAATGGAAGCTATTTTAACAGCAATTAATACCGCAGAAAAATATGTTTATATCACTACCCCATACTTTATTCCTAATAATGAAATTTTAACCGCCTTGTGCACCGCAAGCCGAATTGGAATTGACATTAAAATAATAATTCCTGAAGTTGGGGATTCTGTCGTGGCCAGACACGCTACCAATTCTTACATAGAGATGTTATTGGAATCCGGGGTGCGTGTTTTTCATTATTGCAAAGGGATGGTGCATGCAAAAACCATGGTGGTTGATGGGGTGATTAGTACTATAGGAACTTGCAACCTTGATAATCGTAGTTTTGATATTAACTTTGAAATTAATGCTTTTGTTTACGATAAATATATCGCACAGGAAATGCTTGTTATTTTTAATAATGATTTGCTGGAGTGTGATGAACTGAATCTTGAAAAGTGGAGAAACCGGGCTTATTCAGAAAAAATAAAGGAATCATTATCCAGGCTTTGGGCTCCTTTGTTATAATTATTCCGGGCTAAGTGCTAAATTTATATTATTTCTCTTTTTCTGTTTCTGCATTAATAAGTGGTTTGCAATTCCATTTTCTATGGATTCATAGTTGACTTTAAAAGATTCTTCTTTTGAAATTCCGTAAGGTTGAATTGCCTTTCTTGTGATACTCATAATTTGTTTTTGATCATCCAACAGAAAACAGGTGGGAAGGCCAAGGGAGTGTTTTAATTGTTTTACCACAAAAGCTCCTTCATTTTCTGTTTCATCTACATAAAGAACAGATATATGCCGATTAAAATTCTTCGACAGGTTTTTTGCAGTTTTCTTCTCATCCCAGAATACAATTACAAAATCAATCACGTCCCTGTACTTTTCTGCGAGTTCATTGAGGGCAGGAAGCTCTCCTTTTCCCGTGATGTGCCAGGAAGCATAAGTGAGTAAGTAAACAGGTTTTTGAAATTTGGACAGAGAAACTTCTTTTCCTTTCAGGTTTTTGAAAGAAAAATCATCCATAAAACTTCCGGCTAATTTATGATTTACTAAAGAGTCGTAAAGAACTTCAGCTTCTTCAAAATTTCTTAATCGGTAAGCTTTATCTGCTTTTTGTTTATAAGAGGGGAGGTGGGTCGCCAGAGCTTCAGAGAAAGAAATTTCATAATTTTCTTCCTGCTGTGACCAGCTTTTAATGCCAAAAATAAGTAAGAAAACAAGTAATATTTTCTTCATGCATTCCACGGGGTAGGGTTTGGGAACACGAAGATATATTAAGGAAAGGGTTAATTGAAAAATTATCGGTAAACTGCCAAAATACTTGTTAAAAGTATTGATTCTCTAAAGACTTGTTGAAATTAAAGAAAATTATCTAAAATTTAGATTTTCTTCATTTGCTGTTTCATCATCTTTATCTGGTCTTTTAGCATCCCGTGTTTATCAAGTTTTTTAGCTTCAGCAAGTAAATTAGTGGCCTCTCTTTTTCGGCGTTTAGTCATCGCAATTCCTGCAAGATTTAATTTTGCCATTGCCAGATCCTGATCCATAGAGAGTCCGAGTTTAATAGCTCTTTTAAAGAATTTTTCAGCTTGGGTCATATTGGTTTGAGATACCATTAATCCATGAAGGTACCAGTAATAACCTTGTTGCTTTTGGGTAAGCGCTTTTTCAGGATCTTTTATTTTATCTAACCATTTCTTGGCACCTGGGAAATCCTGTTTTCTCAATTTTAGAAAAGCCAGTAATATCATTTCGTTTTTAAAGTAGAGAAAAACAAAAATGATGGATAAAAGAATCCACATGATCCCGTTTCCTATATTTCCTTCTATAAATTGCCAGATGGCCAGGGCGAAAATTATCCCCGCTAAAACTATCTTGATATTCTTATTGAACATAAATGCTGTATTATTGCAGAGCGCAAAGGTAATAAAAACAATTAGAAATTATTTCAAATTAGTGTTTGGAGGAGTTAAAAAGCTTTGTATATTTGCACGCAGTTTTTAAGAGACTAAGAAAACGAATTATCAGAAGATTTAAAGATATTTAAAATGAAAAGAACCTTTCAACCATCCAAGAGAAAAAGAAAAAACAAGCACGGCTTTAGAGAGCGTATGGCAAGTGCGAACGGTAGAAAAGTCCTGGCCAGAAGAAGGGCTAAAGGAAGAAAGAAATTATCTGTATCTTCTGAAAACAGACATAAACACTAATGAAAATTGGTTTTTTGAAAAATAAAGGTGTTACTTTTTTAGTAACGCCTTTTTTTATATCCTGTCACTTCGTTATTTTTATCATCAACACAACTATATAACATGCCCAAAAACGAGAATCTTAAAAGTATTTTGATCATAGGTTCAGGTCCTATCGTAATTGGCCAAGCCTGTGAATTCGATTATGCCGGAACACAGTCGCTTCGTTCCCTTAGAGAAGACGGAATTGAAACTATTCTTATCAATTCGAATCCGGCAACGATCATGACCGATCCATCTATGGCAGATCATGTTTATCTGAAGCCTCTTACCACCAAATCAATAGTTGAGATACTTAAAAAACATCCTAATATTGATGCTGTTCTTCCAACAATGGGAGGGCAAACCGCCCTTAACCTTTGTATTGAAGCCGATGAAAAAGGAATCTGGGAAGATTTTGAAGTAAAACTTATCGGGGTTGACATCGATGCGATTAATATTACCGAAGATCGCGAGAAGTTCAAGCAATTAATGGGACGAATCAACGTGCCGGTTGCTCCTGCAAAAACTGTAACTTCTTTCCTTCAGGGAAAAGAAGTGGCTCAGGAGTTCGGATTTCCACTTGTAATTCGTGCTTCTTTTACTTTAGGTGGAAGCGGCGCTGCTTTTGTCCATAGAGCTGAAGATTTCGATGAATTGCTATCCCGTGGTCTTGAAGCCTCACCAATTCACGAAGTGCTTATCGATAAAGCGCTATTAGGTTGGAAAGAATACGAGCTGGAACTCCTAAGAGATAAAAATGATAATGTTGTAATTATCTGTTCCATTGAAAATATGGATCCTATGGGAATCCATACCGGTGACTCTATTACCGTAGCTCCTGCGATGACTCTTAGTGATACCGCCTTTCAGCACATGCGTGATCTTGCAATTAAAATGATGCGCAGTATTGGCGACTTCTCCGGAGGTTGTAATGTGCAGTTCGCGGTTAGCCCAGATGAAAAAGAAGAAGTTTATGCCATTGAGATTAACCCAAGAGTTTCCAGATCTTCGGCTCTCGCTTCTAAAGCAACAGGATATCCTATTGCGAAGGTTGCTACTAAACTAGCATTAGGCTATACGCTTGATGAGTTAGATAACCAGATCACTAAATCTACTTCAGCGCTGTTTGAACCTTCTTTAGACTATGTGATCGTAAAAATACCACGCTGGAATTTCGATAAATTCGAAGGCTCCGATAGGACTCTCGGACTTCAGATGAAATCTGTTGGAGAAGTGATGGGAATTGGGCGTTCTTTCCAGGAGGCCCTGCACAAGGCTACTCAATCCCTGGAGATCAAGAGAAATGGTTTAGGCGCCGATGGAAAAAGCTACACAGATTATGATCAGATTATCGATAAACTTACCAACCCAAGCTGGGATAGGGTTTTCGTGATCTACGATGCCATCCAGCTGGGAATTCCGCTAAGCCGCATTCACGAGATCACCAAGATCGATATGTGGTACCTGAGGCAGTATGAAGAACTTTACGCCCTGGAAGTAAAGATTTCGGGATATGATATTAATTCACTTCCGAAGGACCTTCTCCTGGAAGCTAAACAAAAAGGTTTTGCCGATCGCCAGATAGCTCATATGCTGGATTGCTGGGAGAGCGAAGTCTATAAAAAAAGAGAGGAACTTGGTGT
>NZ_JBEPWD010000046.1:0-16837 GCF_041642575.1 Salegentibacter sp.
GAATCAATTTCCACGATCACCCCTTCTTTAGGCTGAAGTTTTTGCTGAAGGAATTCCGGAAGGCGAACTTTTCCAATGAAACAAAGTCCCTGGGAATCCTTTTTATCAGCGGTTACCAGGTCCTGTTCAGCAGCGATTCTACGAACTTCAGATTTTTGTAATTCCCCGATAGGGAAGAGCGTCTTTGAAAGCTGTTCCTGGGTGAGCTGACAAAGGAAATAAGACTGGTCTTTATTATTGTCTTTTCCGGAAAGCAATTGATAAACAGTTTCGCCGTCTTTTTCTATCTCTCCTTTTCGGCAATAATGTCCGGTAGCCACATAATCAGCACCAAGGGAGAGGGCAATTTTCATAAAGACATCAAATTTTATTTCGCGATTGCAAAGCACATCGGGATTAGGCGTGCGACCTTTTTCGTACTCGTTGAACATATAGTCTACGATACGCTCCTTATATTGCTCACTAAGATCTACTGTTTGAAAAGGAATACCCAGCTTATTGGCAACCATCATCGCATCATTGCTGTCGTCCAGCCAGGGGCATTCATCAGATATAGTTACCGAGTCGTCATGCCAGTTCTTCATAAAAAGACCAATCACCTCATAGCCCTGCTCCTGCAAAAGATACGCCGATACGCTGGAATCTACGCCACCAGATAAACCTACTACAACTTTCTTTTTCATTAAGCTCAATTTATTCTCTTTCCGAAGGAAAAGTCGGAAAGCAGGCTGCAAAATTACGAAATATAAGAGATATGCTTTAGTTTATGTATTGTGCTTTTTTATATCAGTATCAATAAAAAAGGGCGGCCAAAGCCACCCCTTTTAATTCTATACGATAAATTTATTTTTCAAAGGTCAGACTTACCCCAGGTACAGATGGTATTGAGAATTTAAACCGGTTATTACCACTAAACTCGACATCTCCGGTTTGTCTTCCAAAAATAGGTAAGTCAAAGGTATATTGACCATTGGAATTTTTTTCCCAGGTTGAAGATTCTTCATCAGAAACACATTCATTTTCTACCTCTTCATAATACTCAGAATCGGCAGTATTATCCGCATAAAAAGTTATGTTGGAATTCAAATTACACTCACTTAATTCATCATCACTAAGTGAATTTTCCATTTCTGCTACAAACCAGGTCCCCAAAATAGGGTCGTCTCCTTCGTTGGTGTCATCATCACTGTCACAGGCAGTAAACATCATAAATACGGCTAATAAGGCAATTATTTTTTTCATAACATTTTAAGTTTAGGTTGTTAAATATAATATTTTTTGGGTTCAATAATCTTTTTGTTCGTTTAATTCTCCTTTTTCGAAATAACGCCATCTCCCGGTTTTCCTGCCTTCCTGATATTCGCCTTCAATGAGCTTTTCGCCGGCCGCGTTAAAATAATTCGCCGGCCCATGCAACTCATCATTCTTATAGTTCAATTCCTGCAGTACCTGTCCGTTCTTTCCATAAATTAAACTTTCGCCGTTTTTTTTACCGTTTTTGTATTCGGTCTTTTCGGCAGTGCCTCCATCGGGAAAATATGTGATCTGGAAACCATTTAGTTTTCCTTCCGAATAATTTTCCACCATCATGGTGGCTTCTGATTTATTATGGAAATATACCCATTCACCTTCCCTTTGTTTATTCTTCATCATCCCCTGGCTTATAGGTTTCCCCTCTTGGGTGTAATAAGTGGCCTTTGCCAATGATTCATCCTGGAATTGCATTATCGCAGTAGGATGCTCCTGGCTTCCCTTTTTATAGAATTTAAACTCCCCGGTTTCCTTCCCATGATGGAAAGTGCCTTCAAACTTCACTTCATTAGAACCTTCAAAATTAATCTTCCAGTCCCCGTGGCGCCTACCTTGGTCGTCGGTTTGGTTTAAATTCTCCTGGGCAAAGAGGGGGACGCAAATGATTAAGAATAAATACTTTAACTTCTGTTTATACATAATTAACAAATATTAAACAAGATTATGGTTTTTCCTGCTGTACTTTTACTCTATAACAAAAACTTAAAAAAATGAATTTTATTTCAACAATTTCCAAATTTGCCCTTCTCGCTATCTTAGCGACCGGGTTTGTAGCCTGCAGTGATGATGATGAAGCAGGTGACATTATTGTGCCTTCTAACAGTATCGTTGACTTTGTCGCTGACAACGATGATTATTCTTCCCTGGCAGCAGCATTAGAAGTTGCAGGATTAACCGCCTCTCTGGACGGGAATGCAAATTACACAGTTTTCGCGCCAAACAACGCGGCATTCAATGCTTTTTTATCGGCTAACGGATTTGATAGTCTTGATGACGTACCGGAAGATCTTTTGAGAGAAGTGCTTCTTAACCATCTGCAGAGTGGCGAAATTATGGCCTCTGATCTTTCTACCGGTTATATAAGCAGTATGGCTACAGGTATGGCTTCAGAAGACCCTCTGAGTTTGTACATTAATACTGAAGATGGGGTAATGATTAACGGAATGGCTGAAGTTACCAACGCCGATATTGAGGTAGACAACGGGGTTATTCATGCCGTGGATGCCGTGATTGGATTACCTTCTATTGTAGATTTCGCCACCGCAGATCCTACTTTTGAAATCCTGGTGCAGGCCCTAACCCGTGAAGATGAATTCACATTTGTAGAAACCCTGCAAATGACTGAAGATCCTGCTCCATTCACCGTTTTTGCCCCTACTAATGATGCCTTCGTTGCACTTTTAGAGGAACTTGAACTATCTGGTTTGGGCGATATCCCAACTGAAACCCTATCGGCCGTTTTAAGGTACCACGTTGTGGCCGGAGCTAATGTACGTTCGGGAGACCTAAGCGACGATATGATGGTTGAAACCCTTCATGGTGATTCATTTACTGTGAACCTGGGAGATGCTGTAACTATAACTGATGCGAGAGATAGAACTGCAACCGTAATAGCCGCCGATGTTCAGGCGAACAACGGAGTGATCCATGTTCTGGATACTGTGATCCTACCTGCAGAGTAATCTGTTTTAATTTTAAAAGCCCCTTCGCTAATTACGCAGGGGCTTTTTTTATGGAAAAATTTTAAAATTATTTTTTGCCTTTTTGTTTCTGTTGTTGCTCGGCCTGCTCCATCATTTCCTGCATCTTTTTAGTAAACCTGTTTTGTTTTTTAGGCTTCTTCTTATTCTCCTGGATCTTGGCGTGTATTTTATCCTCATCGATGATCACATATTTGATCACTAACATAATTCCAATAGTAATCAGGTTAGAGGTGAAGTAGTATAAAGATAAACCACTAGCAAAGTTGTTAAAGAAAACAAGCATAAACAGTGGTGACAGGTACATTATAAATTTCATATTAGGCATTCCCGGCTGCTGGGCCTGCGCCATGCTCTGTCCCGTAGTCATCATCATGTAAATGAAAATTGCTATGGAAGCCAGAATAGGAAACAAACTCACGTGGTCTCCGTAAAATGGAATATGAAATGGTAACTCGGCGATAGTATCATAACTTGATAGATCGTCTGCCCAAAGGAAACCTTTGTGTCTAAGTTGAAAAGCACTCGGGAAGAACTGGAATAGTGCATAAAAAACCGGTATCTGCATCAGGGCCGGTAAACAACCACTCATAGGACTGGCTCCCGCTTTGCTGTACAGCTTCATGGTTTCCTGCTGCTTTTTCATCGGGTTATCCTTAAACTTCTCGTTAAGCTCATTGATCTCAGGTCTTAAAACCTTCATTTTAGCCTGAGAGAGATAAGATTTATAAGTTACAGGAGAAAGAAAAATTCGTACTACAATGGTCATTACAATAATTGCGATCCCATAGCTTGGAAGAATTCCGCTTAAGAAACTAAAGAACGGAATGAAAACATATTGGTTTATCCAACCAAAAATCCCCCATCCAAGAGGAACTATTTCATCCAGGTTACGGTCATAATCGTTTAGGATCTTATAATCAGTTGGCCCGTAATACCAGTTCATATTATAATTAAGCTCTCCGCCGTTTAATTCCAATGGCATACTCGCAGTAAAAGCTTTGGTATAAACAGTGTCTACTTCCTCATCCTGCACCAGGTTCTCTGAGGTGAATTTTCCGCGCTTAAACGGAGTGTCGGTTAAAAGTATAGAGGTGAAAAAGTGTTGTTTAAAAGCTACATAGGTCACGTTCTCCTCTTCGTCATCAGTAAAATCTCCCTGTCCCAGGTAATCGTCATCACCCCCGTCATATTCATAGATAAGTTCGGTATACTTGTTTTCGTAGGAAATACTTTTGGCGTGGCGGTAACCTTTAAGTTTCCAGTCCAGTTGAATGTTCTGGTTAGGATTAAAGACCTGGCTAAGTCCCTGAGATCTTATGCTGAAATCCAGCATGTATTCTCCCGGTTTCAGAACATAACGGTATTCCAGATACTCGTCTTCTGAAACCTTTAGTTTCATAGAAAGCACCTGATTGTCCCCATTCTGACTCAGTTCGGGTTCAAAATACAGGTTTTGGGTATCGAGCACTCTTCCATCGGTGGTAGTGAAATTAAGGTTGAAAGAGGCATTGCCATCCTTCACCAGGTAAACCGGGATAGAATCGTAGGTTTTAAAATTACTGATACGCGCTTCAGAAATACCTCCTCCTTTGTTATCTATTTCCAACTCCAGTACATCATTGGAGAAGCTCGTGGTTTCATCGCTAGCCGAGGCGAGACCTGCAGAATAACCAAATGGACCAAGGCGTTCCCTGGCCTGGGACATCGCGGTAGAATCCTGGGTACCTGTAGCTTCAGGTTCTTCTTCAGGTTGATTGGCATCGGTATTTCCAGGGACTTCTACCTGTTCGGTATTTTGTTCAGCTTCTAATTCTTCTTCAGTAGGGGTGTTGTTGTACAACATCCATAATAAAATACCCCCAATAAGTAAAAATCCGATTAAGGATTGAACATCAAACTTTTTTTCTTCCATGCTTTTCTTAACTGTAACTTGCCGTAGGTCAAAAAACTGACCAGTTATTGATTAGGTGCCAGGCTGGCACTATTTTTCTTTTTTGAATAGTTGTGTGCAGCTTTTATAAAAGCTACAAATATTGGATGCGGGCTGGCCACCGTACTTTTGTATTCCGGGTGGTATTGTACTCCAACGAACCAAGGATGATCCTTAAGCTCTATAACCTCAACCAGTCCGGTTTCCGGATTAATTCCGGTACTTAGCATTCCGGCATTTTCCAGTTGCTCCTTGTACTTATTGTTGTACTCATAACGATGCCGGTGACGTTCCTTTATATCATCTTTTCCATAGATTTTTTGTATCAGAGAGCCTTCGGTAAGATGACAATCCCAGGCGCCTAAACGCATAGTTCCACCTTTATCGGTAACCTCCTTTTGCTCTTCCATGATGTCTATTACGGGATGTGCGGTTTGAGGATCCATTTCAGTAGAACTCGCTCCTTTTAGCTGTAATACGTTACGCGCAAATTCTATTACGGCCATCTGCATTCCAAGGCAGATCCCGAAAAAAGGAATTTTATTCTCCCGGGCAAAACGCACAGCGTCAATCTTGCCTTCAATCCCGCGTTCTCCAAATCCGGGTGCCACTAAAATCCCGTCTAAATGCGCGATCTTGTGATGAATAGTATTTTCATTTATAAATTCTGAATGAATACTTTCTATATTAACCTTTACCTCGTTTTCGGCACCGCCATGGATAAAAGCTTCCAGAATAGATTTATAGGAATCCTGAAGTTCCACGTATTTCCCGATGAGTCCAATATTTACTTCAGCCTTCGGATTTTTGTGACGTTTCAGGAACTCATTCCAGTGTTCCAGCTTAGGGGTAGTATCATCCGGAAGCCCTAATTTCTTCAGGGTTACCGTGTCTAAGCCTTCCTCGAGCATCATGTTGGGTACGTCGTAAATAGTGGTTGCATCTATACTTTGAATAACTGCTTCCTGTCGAACGTTACAAAAGATAGCCAGTTTACGCCGTATATCATCAGAAAGTTCATGCTCAGTACGGCAAACAAGGATATCGGCCTTTATTCCGCTTTCCATCAGTGTTTTTACACTGTGTTGTGTAGGTTTAGTTTTTAGCTCTCCGGCAGCGGCAAGGTAAGGTACAAGAGTTAAATGAATAACCAGTGCATTTTCATCTCCCAGCTCCCATTTTAATTGTCGCACTGCCTCAATATAAGGTAGGGATTCAATATCCCCCACGGTTCCGCCAATTTCAGTGATTACGATGTCGTAATCTCCATTATTTCCAAGCAATTGTATGCGTTCCTTGATCTCGTTGGTAATATGCGGAACCACTTGCACCGTTTTTCCGAGGAATTCCCCACGGCGTTCCTTTTCGATCACGCTTTGGTAGATACGTCCGGTGGTAACATTATTGGCCTGGGAAGTATTTACGTTTAAAAATCGTTCGTAATGACCAAGGTCAAGATCGGTTTCGGCGCCATCTTCGGTTACATAGCATTCTCCATGCTCATATGGGTTAAGCGTTCCCGGATCTACATTTATGTAAGGATCAAGTTTCTGAATAGTGGTTTTAAACCCACGCGCTTGTAGTAATTTTGCCAGTGAAGCTGCGATTATCCCTTTTCCCAGTGAGGAAGAAACGCCGCCAGTGACAAAAATATACTTGGTTTCGGCCATGTTGTGAGGTATTTGTTGCGTTGTTTTATTCAGGGCGCTAAAATACAAAGAAGAATAGAAAAAGCGTTCAATTTTAAACCTAATATTTCTTGTAATTAGCGCCTTATATTTAGCTCCTTTTGGGGTACCTTCTTCTTATTTCTCTTAAAATGCCTTCCATCCCGTTGAGCTTTAATTCGAAAACCTGCTGCATTTGTTCTCCTGTCTTACCCGGCGGAAAGCCTTTTTGCCGGTACCATACAAAATAATACTCAGGGACATCGCTTAGGAAATACCCCTTGTATTTTCCGAAATACATTTTGGCATAAGCCAGTTCAATGAGAGCTTTTTGAGAAGGTTCAGGATTCAACTTAATAGTTTTGAGAGTAGAATAAAAAGGCTAAAATAACTTATTTAAGCGGTTTAATTTCAATAATATTCTATTGGAAAGTGCTGAATTTTTCCAGCCTCAGGTCATGACGCAGGAAAAGTTTAATTTTGCCTGAAGATTATAAAAGATGAGATATCAATTCCAACTCCGCCTCAGCCCTGAACAGGCGGCTATAAAAGAAAGACTGTGGAAAGCGGTTTCCAAAACTGCCGATATTCCTGTTTCTGAGATCTCACACATTGAAATTTTGAAGCGCTCCATAGATGCCCGCCAAAAGGCCATAAAGGTCAATCTGAAAGTTGAGGTTTATGTAAAGGAAGTCTTCAGGGAAAATAAGATCGAGATACCGGACTATAATAATGTAAGCGATAAAGAAGAAGTTATTATTGTTGGTGCCGGGCCGGCAGGCTTGTTTGCCGCACTTAAATGCATAGAACTGGGAATTAAACCTGTAATTGTAGAGCGGGGAAAAGATGTAAGGAGCAGGAGAAGGGATCTGAAAGCCCTTAATATCGAGCATATCGTAAACAAAGATTCGAATTACTGTTTTGGAGAAGGCGGGGCGGGTACCTATAGCGACGGTAAATTGTATACACGTTCTAAAAAACGCGGAGATGTTGACCGGATTTTAAAACTGCTGGTCGCTTTTGGGGCTACTCCGGAAATTATGGTGGAGGCCCATCCCCACATTGGCACAAACAAACTCCCTGCAATAATTTCTGATATTAGGGAGAAGATAATTTCAAATGGGGGAGAAGTTCTTTTCAACACCAGGCTCAGTGATATTATTGTTGATAACAATGAGGTGGCCGGAATTAAAACTCTTAATGGAGATACAATTAAAGCGCGAAAATTGATTCTTGCCACAGGACATTCGGCCAGGGATATTTTTGAACTTTTGCATTCTAAAAATATAAAAATAGAAGCAAAACCTTTTGCTCTGGGTGTTAGGGTTGAACATCCGCAGGAGCTTATTGATAAGATTCAGTATAAATGTGAGGTAAGAGGGGAATTTTTGCCACCTTCCCCATACAGTATTGTAAAGCAGATCAATGGGCGGGGAATGTATTCCTTTTGTATGTGTCCCGGTGGAATTATTGCACCCTGTGCAACTTCCCCGGGTGAGGTAGTGACCAATGGCTGGTCTCCCAGCAAACGGGATCAACCTACCGCCAATTCCGGAATTGTGGTGGAATTAAGGCTTTCAGATTTTCCAGAGTCTTCAAAGAATCCCCTGGCTGCGATGGAATTTCAGAAAAAAATAGAACAAAAAGCCTGGGCTGAAGGCGGAAAAACACAGCGAGTACCCGCCCAACGGCTGGTGGATTTTACCAATGGAAGATTATCACAGGATCTACCAGTAACCTCTTATAAGCCTGGGGTAACTTCCGTAGAACTGGAAAGTGTTTTTCCCACTTTCATTCATAAAACCCTTCAACAGGGATTTAAAGAATTCGATAAAAGCATGCGTGGCTTTTTAACCAACGAGGCAATAGTGCATGCGCCTGAATCCCGTACCTCTTCCCCAGTAAGGATTCCCAGGGACCCGGTTACCTTTGAACATGTTCAGGTTAAAGGCCTTTATCCCTGTGGAGAAGGAGCCGGTTTTGCGGGGGGTATTGTTTCTGCCGCTATAGATGGAGAGAAATGTGCCGAAAAATGCGCGCAAAGTATCCTCGGAAAGTGACCTTTTTAAAGGTTAAATTATTGATAATTACCGATACATATTGAATCTTGATTTTGGTTTTTTCTATCTTCAGATTTTGAAAATAACTTCGGAAAACTCAATTCAGTATGGCCATAGTAGGTTCAATCATAAAAAGTCTAATAGATCTAAGGGATAATTTTGTTTCGGAACCTGATGCAGTTAAAGCGCAGGAAGAGGTATTGCGGAAATTATTAAAAACTGCCAAAAATACCGAGTTTGGGAAACAATATGATTTTGAGACTATCCTGAAATCAAAAGATGTTATGAAGACCTTCGCCGAAAAGGTGCCATATTTTGATTATCATAAACTTGAAAAAGAATGGTGGCATAAAATTCATGATGGGCAGGAAAATATTACCTGGCCGGGGAGACCTCCATATTTTGCGCTCAGCTCGGGAACCACGGGGAAATCCAGTAAACGTATTCCCGTAACCGATGAGATGGTGGAAGCCATTCGAAAAGCCGGAATCAAGCAGGTTAGTGCCCTGAGCAATTTTGACCTCCCCACCGATTTCTTTGAAAAAGAGATCATGATGTTGGGAAGCTCCACAGACCTTCAGAAAGAAGGTGATCACAAGGAAGGGGAGATCAGCGGAATTAGCGCGAGCAATATTCCGTTTTGGTTCCGTGGGTATTACAAGCCGGGAGAAGATATCGCGAAGATCGAAGAATGGGATGAACGTGTACAACTCATTGCTGAAAATGCTAAAAACTGGGATATTGGGGCGCTAAGCGGCATTCCCTCCTGGCTGGAGCTGATGATGAAAAAGGTTATCGAACATAACAACCTCAACAATATTCATGAAATCTGGCCAAACCTGCAGGTATATGCTTCGGGAGGTGTGGCTTTTGAACCTTATGAAAAGAGCTTCAATGCACTTTTAGACCGCCCCATAACAGTAATTGACACTTATCTGGCTTCCGAAGGATTTCTTGCCATCCAGGAACGTCCCGATACTAATGCCATGAAGCTTATTCTTGACAACGGAATTTATTTTGAATTTGTTCCTTTTAAAGCCGAATATATCCAGCAGGATGGTTCGCTGGTAGAGAATGCCCCGGTGATCTCCCTGGCTGATGTGAAGGAAGAGGAAGATTATGTTTTACTTATCAGCACGGTTTCCGGAGCCTGGAGATACCTCATTGGAGATACTATTAAATTTACCGATGTAGCCCGGAAGGAGATCAGGATAACCGGGAGAACCAAGTTTTTCCTCAATGTTGTGGGATCCCAGCTTTCGGTGAACAAGATGAATGATGCCTTAAAGGAACTCGAAGAGAAATTCGATATTAAAATTCCCGAATTCACCCTTGCTGCGGTTCGTATTGATGGTGAATTCCATCATCACTGGTATCTTGGTACTGAGACTGATATTTCTGAAGATAAATTAGCTGAAGCTCTTGATGAGTCCCTGAAGAATGCGAATAAGAATTACCGGGTGGCACGTTCCAAAGCATTAAAAGGAGTTAAGGTAACTACAATACATCCTGAAATGTTTCCGGAATGGAATGCAGCCTATAAGAAAAAGGGAGGGCAGGTGAAAATGGAAAAGGTGATGAATGAAGAGAAATTCGCAGAATGGGAGAAATTCGTAAACGAGAACAAATATAAATTTTCATAATTAAAGGAGTAATAGTTCTAAAAATCTGAAATTATGCCTGAATTACCGGAAATAGCCAATTTTAAGACTTTCCTGGAGGAAACAGTGCTCAACAAAGAAATAGTAGAGGTAGAATTTCCAGAAACCAAATTATTGCAGGCGCCTCAATCCGACTTTAAAAAAGCGCTGCTTAATAAAAAATTCAAAGGCTCAAAGCAACTTGGGAAATACCTTTTTCTAGAGACCAATTCCAATAAAAACCTGGTTTTTCACTTTGGGATGACGGGTAAATTTGAATATTTTCAACATAATGAAACTCCAAAACATACTCATCTTCTAATTACATTTAAGGATCATTCACATCTCGCGTTTGTATGTGTGCGCAAGCTTGGCAAGATCTATCTCGCAGAAGGAGTTGAGGGTTTTCAGGAGGAACATTCCCTGGGGAAACACGCCCTTGATATTACAGATAAAGAATTCAGGGAAATACTTCAAAAGAAAAGAGGAGGAATGAAATCGCTGCTCACTGATCAGCATTTGATCTCAGGTATCGGAAACGTATATGCCGATGAAATCCTGTTTCAATCAAGGGTACATCCGAAAACCAAAGTGGAAAAACTTTCAGAAAAGGATGGAGATAAGATCTTTCAAAAAATGAATGTGGTTTTGAAAACGGCTATAAAAAAAGAGGGAGAACGATCAGAATTTCCCTCAAATTACCTTAGTCATTCCAGGAAAGAAGGTGCTTCCTGTCCTAATTGTTCAGGAAAAATTAAGATGATTAAGGTTTCTGGCAGGAGTACTTATTTCTGCCCCGAATGTCAAAAAGAAAAATCATGAAAGTTCACATTGGCTGTTCGGGCTGGAATTACCGTGATTGGAAAGGCCGATTTTATCCGGAAGACCTGGCCCAGAAAGATTGGTTGAAATACTATTCGGGCATTTTCAATACGGTAGAGATCAACAGCACGTTTTACCGGTTTCCCCGGGATTCCACCCTTACAAAATGGAAAGATACAGTTTCCGGGGATTTTAAGATCACCCTGAAAGGCAGTCGGTATGTAACACATATGAAAAAGCTTAATGAGGTAGAAGAAAGTGTTGAAAAATTCTATAATGCGGCTTATCTTTTGAAGGATAAAAAGAGCTGTATTCTCTGGCAATTACCTCCAAGCCTTCACCGTGATGACGAAAAGCTGGAGGCTTTCTGTAAGTTACTTAATCCGGATTTTACCAATGTTATTGAATTTCGTCACCTCTCCTGGTTTGATGAGGATATCTATAAACTTCTTTCCAAATACAATGTGGTCTTCTGCTCTGTTTCCAGTCCGGTTTTTCCGGAGGAGATTATTCATACAGGAAAATTAGGCTATGTGAGGTTTCACGGGAAGGGCAAGAAGTGGTATGATTATGATTATTCCAAAGAGGAGTTACACAACTGGTATGAGCAGATCAAAAATTCAGGAGTAGAGGAGGTGTATATTTATTTCAACAACGATCTTGGAGCGAGTGCCCCGGAAAATGCTTTGTTGCTGAGATCATTTTTTGAGGAAACCTAAACCTTTATGGTTAGTCCATCAAAAGCAGGGATTATTTCAGTGCCTTGAGGTTGCAGTGATTTCAATTTTTCTTTGCTTTCTTCAATGTTTTCATAGAACCAGTCTCCATAATGGGCGAATATCATCTTTGGACTAAGCGGACTTAAAATGCGAATAAGATCGGGAATTCCGGTATGACCGTAGATTTTATCGCCACTTCGGTTTATCCTGCCGCCTTTCTGGATCAATGTAGCTTCGGTAATAATCAGGTCAACCTGCCCGATTTCTTTCAGGTATGTTTTTTCTATCCAGGCAACATCGCCCGTGAAGAAAACCCGCTTTCCATCTTTTTCCACCACGTATCCATATGATTTTAGATTTTTAGAATGAATCACCGGGATTGGGGTTATGCTATATCCTGATATTTTGGTTTCTGCTGAAATTACTTTCAGCTTAGGAAGAAGTGGGTGAGTTTCCGGGCCGTAGTGGGGAATGGCAGGAGCGAAAGTTTCCTCATTAAAAACAAAGTAAGCATGGTCAGGATGAAAATGGGTGAAGATAATAGCTTGCGGTTTTCTATCAAGAAATTCTTTTTCTCCAACATCAATTAGGAGTTTTTCGTCTATAATAAATCCGCTGTGGTTTTTATGTTTTCTCGCAGAGGCTTTAATTTTTCCCCGACAGCCCAGGATCTCGATTTCCATGTTCCGATTGAATTATTCCAGTTCATCTATTAGCATCATAATTTGCTCCTGAGAAAGGTAGAGGTTTTTAATACGCGCTTTATATACCTCTGAAAGGTGAGCATGATTCAGAATAAAATCTTTAGTAGCGATTATGTATTTTCCCATTCCGTGATTAACGGCATAGGTGTCTGCTACCCGCTCGGCCTCCTGAATATAGGTTTTTGAGGCATAATATTTCATCCCGAACCAGAGCATATTCAACCCGCTGCGTTCCCGGTAATCCATAATATGTCCGAGTTCATGGCCCAGCCAGCCTATTAGCACATCAGAAGGAACCGTGGTTACATCAAAAACCTCATCCTCTATTACGATCTTTTCACTTATCATAATGAAATAAGCGCGTTTCTTTTTATTTTTAAATAAGCCCGTGATCTTGGGCTGCGCCTGCATGAATGATTTCTGTATTTTCTTTTTGAACTTAAATTCTATTGGAGTATCCTTTAATTCCGGATAATGAGCCAGGGCGATATAGGCTTCCCTCCAAATAATGTCCGGAACTACTTTATTATTAAATTTTAAACTGTCTTTTTGTTTCATAACCTGGGCATGACCGGAACATAACATTCCTAGCGATAGGATTGCAAACATGATAATGTTGATACCCGGTGATTTCAAAATAATTTGTCTTTGCTCGTTTTCTAAAATATAGAATCTGAAAGGAATTCTACAAACCTGGAATGATAAAAAATGTATAAAAAAAGCCCTGCAAATTAATGCAGGGCCTGAAAATCTTTATAAACTGGTAACTAAAAAAAGCCTAAGCTTGTTTTACGTTTACCGCATTTAAACCTTTTCTTCCTTCTTCTAGATCAAACACAACTTCATCATTTTCTCTGATTTCGTCAATTAGGCCGTTTGCGTGTACAAAATATTCCTTGTTTGATTCTTCGTCGGTAATGAAACCGAATCCTTTTGAGTCGTTAAAAAACTTAACTGTTCCTCTGTTCATTGTAACTATTATTTATATTGAACTGCAAATATACAGAAGTTTTGAGATATTTGCATAAAAAATTCAATTTTATTTCAAAGTATTTAGATATATGAATTTTTTATTCTAGTATTTTCAATGTTTGTAGGGGCTGGGCATAAAAAAAGCGGCAGATTATCTGCCGCTTTAATATATCTAATCAGGTTTTTAATTATCCCTGACCTTGCATAAGTTTCTGCAGTCTTTGTTGCAATTCAGTATCTTGTTGCAATGCCATAGCCAATTGCTCATAACGCTCAACGCTAAGCCCTTGCTCTTCGATTACATTTTCCATATCTTTCTGGAATTCACCTTGCATTCCTTCAATTTCGGTAACTACTTCTTTGTGTTTTGCTTTTTCTTCACTGCTAACTTCTACTTCCTGATTTGGATCTAGAGAAGCCTGGTGAATTTCATTAAAACGTTCTACATCAAAACCGCTGTCTTCAACTTTTTTTACCATTTTCTGCTGGGCCTCTTGATTTATAACAGTAATTCCCTGGTATGCATTGGCAAATTTAGACAGTTCCTCATCATTAACTTCTACTTTTTGCTGCTGTTGCTGGGGCGCCATTTGTTGTGGGGTTTGTGCCACAGCCGTTACAGTTCCCAAAACAGCGGTAAAAAATAATGAAGTCGCAATTTTTTTCAATCTAAGCATAATCGTCCTTTTTTGTTTTTATTTAATTGTTAAGGCCCGAAACTATTGAAATTAATTTAGTCTGAAAAAAAGAATCTATCGAATTTTCCTTTTTTTAATAAATTTTAACATTATCTTCCGCGAGTTGTTAATAGTTCAGATGCTAAAATTGTCTTGCTAAAATCACTTCAAGTTGAATGGGTTGCTCCAGGTTTTCCTCTATTTGTCTTTTAATATCTACCATGTCTTCTTTTTCCAGGGTTTCCGTTCCTACCAGGGTGAGATTAACTTTTAGCGGGGTGCCAAAACGTACTTTTACGTCCCGCAGGATAATTTCATTGAAAGTTGTACCTTCTAATTGCCTTGTGATATCCGCTTCCTGTTGAATGCGATTGAAAGAAAGCGATAGTGGTATTAGAATAACCACTATCATTATGAAGGTATAAACCAGGCCAAGCTTTGCTCTTTTGAAAGGAGCGAAACCGAGAACCAAAAATGTAAGTCCGGCAAACATAATTATCCCCGCCATATTGGTCAAGTAAAGCAAAAATGCTCCTGAAAAAACATCCCAATCAAGCCATCCTATTCCGATCCCGGCTACTGCTAATGGAGGTACTAAGGCAACAGCAATTGCAACACCAGCAAGGCTTTTAGCAATTCCTTCTTCGGCGTGCGCATAAGCAGCAGCGATTCCTGAAGCTACCGCAATTCCCATATCCAGAAGAGTGGGAGAGAGCCTCGCATCTATTTCAGAAGTTAGTACCTTAAGTGGAATGATCAGGCTAACTCCGGCTGCAAATAAAAGGGATACTCCGGTTCCAATCAGAATTGTTATAAAGCCTGTTTTAAGCATTTGAGTATCGTATCGCACCATTCCCATAGAAAAGGAAACGATTGGAGAAATAATTGGAGCCAGAATCATCGCTCCGATTATTACCGGGGATGAATTGCCAAAAAGACCAAATGTCGCAATAAGGGTAGAAAGAATCATCATTATCACGTAGGGAGAAGTAGTAACCGCATTCTCCCGCAAAACCTTGAAAAGATCTTCAAACTCTTCAGTAGTAGCCCGAGGTAGAATTGGTAAAGATCGCTTGGCGAGTTCCTCTCTTTTTTGCCCTCTGGGAAGCTTATCTATTTTTAAGCTCTTCTTTGCCTCCTCTCCATTTTCGTCACTACAGTATATACTGGCTTGCTTCAGTACTAAAGCTTCGGGGTCCACTTCCAGTTTAATGATTTTTTCCGACTCCGTTTGTCCGTCCACGGTATATTCTATAGGGGAAGAATTTTCAATAGTAAGCCTGGATATCTTGATCTGCCCAATAAAATCAGGTAATTTCCTCAGCGTTTTTCTTTTCGGAATTAAACTTCGAAGTAAAAATAAGGTCAATTCCAACAGGTTTTGAGGAGACAGGATCAGGACATTGAACATGCCATCATTCATGGCACTATCGGATACGAGTCTTCGCGCTACAACAGAACTTAAGGGATGTTCTACAACTACAATTCCCAATGCAGAGGTTTTGATTATCTTTTCGTCATCAGATTTTAATAAATAGGTATGATGAGAAAGCGAAGAGAGCCGCCTGATATTTTTAAAAAAGGTTTTTACCTCGTAAAAGAAGTTATTCTCTTTTATTTCTTCTGAAAGAATAAAGGCATTTCCAAGATTTACCGCTTGAAAAACGGGTTTCCCATTGCAAAAAAGTAAATCCAGCTTATGGCTTTCCTCTGAAACCAGGATCTCATCCATAGCCTCATCAAGTTTTGACGAAACCCCAAGACCTTTACTGGTATAAAGATTTTCCGGATGAGGAAGTATGCCTACAGGCCATCCCTTTTTTGCCGCCTGGGGAAGGAATTCTCTTAAATATTCGTCGCTTAAATAGGCGATTAATACATCTTCATTCTCTGGTTCAAAGCCCGGATTTGGATATTCGACTAATTTATAATCCTTTCCGGACAAAAGAGGTACAAGACTTTCATTTACTTCCGACTTGTCGTCGGGATGGTAAAGGATATAAATCATATTCTGGCTGGTATTTTATCTGCAAGTTAAGACTTTTTGACCCCGTAGATAAAAGATTTAACCTGAGTTTTACAGTTATAGCCTGCAATTCAATTAACTTGTATGGTACTATAAAACTTAAATAATATAAACCATGCCAGTACATAATTTACCGGCGATTATACTCTTCGCCGTAACACCACAAGTAAATAAATACAACCTGAGAAAAGATCATGATACCATTAGAGTAAAGAATCTGGAAACCTCAGCCGATTTCTATGGCAATATCCTTGGCCTGGAAGAAATTCATAATGGAGGTTTGGGAGATCATATTAAATGGTTTCAGTTAAATGACCGGGTGCAGCTTCATTTGGTTGAAAGCGATGAGGTTATAGAAAAAAATAAAGGGGTTCATATGGCCATGAGAACCGATTTGATAGATGCTTTTATGGATCATTTAAAATCCAAAAATGTTCCTTTCGAAACCTGGAAGGGAGAACCGGGCACCTCTAATACCCGCCCTGATGGGATTAGGCAGATATATTTTCAGGATCCCGATGGTTACTGGATAGAGGTTAATGATGGCAGACATTAAAATCAAACCCGATTATTTTTCCTTTTCTCTCTTTAGCCTGGATAATAACA
>NZ_JBEPWD010000047.1:0-16763 GCF_041642575.1 Salegentibacter sp.
CCCTGGCTGGATTTAGCGAATTCAATACCTCTACCTGTACTTCCCCTGTAGTTAGGGTAGAATACGGCGTAACCCTGGGCGGCACCCAACTGTCCGGGCATACTGTAGGCGGTAAGCCAGCCGTTGTCGTAATGTGCTTCCGGACCTCCGTGTACGACAGTGATCAAAGGCGTTTTTCCTGAAGTCTCTAAAGGATGGATCAGGATTCCCTGAAGTTCCAGTCCGTCTTCAGCCTGGTAGGTGATCACTTCCTGTTTGCCGAGTTTTCTGTCTTTCAGCCATGGGTTGGAATCGGTGACCCTGGTTAGCGCAGAATTTCTGGTATTCAGCATAAAAAGTTCCCCGGGATGTTCCGCAGAATTTCCTGTTAATGCAATGGTGTTATTTTTTGCTGCGGAAAAACCGGTAATGTTGAGGTCACGATCTTCATAAAGTTTGCTCATATTTCCGTTTATGTTCAGGTTGAAGAGTCCGCTGTAGACGCCTTCACTGGCAAGCACGGTGAGGCTTTTGTTATCCTTCCATTCGAGCTGGTGAAACTGGCCTTCAAAATCCTTCTGGAGAATCTCCGGACTTCCCCCTGAAGTTTCAGCGATGAAGATGCGGCCTTCAATAGGGTCGTGCTGATCTTCCCCTGCAATAAAAGCAATTCGGTCGCCATCGGGACTCCACTTTAAAGCTCCCAGTTTAGCTTTATGATCGACTTCTGCAGTAATCTTTGCAGTATTTCCATCAACAAAATAGATCTTCTGGCTGGTATAGAAATCGTCTACCAGGGAAGAGGGAGCGGCGGTAACCGCAAGGCTGGCCGTGTTAGGGCTCCATTGCACCGAGGTAACGTGGCCTTCTACTTCCAGTTTTTTGGGGCTGGGGTCATTAAGATCTACCATATACGCCGATGCCAGCTGAAGGTCGGTTTCGTAGATCTCTGGTTGATAGGGGAGCGCATTTTCCTCTTTCTCCTTCTGCTTAGCGGAAACAAAAGCAAGTTTATTTCCATCAGTATGCCAGTCATAAGAAGAAATATTGCCTTCAAACTCGTAGAGTTTTTGAGCTTCTCCACCATTCAGGCTAATTTCATATAAAGCCGTAGTCTTATCGTTTTCCCTTTTAGTAGTAAAGCTGATGCTGTTGTGCTCCGGTCTCAGTTTCACATTGGAGGCACTATAATCGGTTACAAAAGGGGTAGCCGTTTTATCACCGGTGTTGTACACATAAAGATGTGATTTCGTCGGGATATTTTCCTTGGTAGGATCGGCCGGCACCAGGAGCTGATAGACTATCTTTTCTCCATCATCCGAAATGATTGCATTAGAGATTTGCTTGATATCAGCTACATCCTCCGGAGTAAGTCCGCTTTGCTGCGCAAAGAGACCGTGGAGGACAAAAAATAAAAGAAGCGTGATTGATCTTTTCATTTGTTTTTACTTTAAAAATTTGATTCCTAAAGATACCTTAAAAACCGAATTCTTACAAGTATTTGAACTTTCATCCCAAGGTGCAAGATTCTTATAAGATCCCAAGGCGAAGCAGGTATCGCTGAAGCCGGAAATATTTTTCTAGTTATAGATCCTGAATTTGTTTTGAGTCTAAGTATTACGGGTGCTACAAGTGGTTTCAATTATTTAAGAAAACTTTGGGAGGGCGGTGATATTTGGGTCATTTCAGGATTTTAATTTAGTAGAGTATAAAACTCTGAAAATACCAAGCAGGGCAGAAGGAAAGCAGCTATTATGAAAAAAAGTACAATTTTATTAATTGTAGGCTTTGTTTTATTATGGAACTCCGGTTTTATAGGAGCCGAGTACGGGCTTCCCTACACAGGACCCTTTACCTTAATTTTTCTGAGATACCTCGCGGTGACTGTATTAATGGTTTTGTATCTGGTAATAAGAAACAGATTGAAATGGATGGGTTTCAGGGCAGCCTCCCTGAATATGCTAATTGGTTTCCTGGCGCATGGGGTTTGGCTTACCTGCGTCTTACTTGCCCTGGATCAAGAGGTGCCGGCAGGAATTGTTGCCCTCATCGTGGCCTTGCAACCTTTGGCCACGGGTGCTCTTTCCGGTTATGTAACCAATGAAAAAACAGATAAAAATCAATGGTGGGGTCTCATTTTAGGCTTTATAGGAGTGGTCCTCACTGTGGCCTTCCGAATAGATTTCAGCAACCCAGGTTCAATTTTCGGCTACCTTATTCCTTTAGGGTCGGTTATCGGGATTACCATTGCTACTTTAATTCAGCGTAAGATGGAGATCAATGATAAGAAAGAAAAACTGCCGCTCGACCAAACCCTGTTTTATCAAAGTTTTGCCACTATGCTGGCTTTAGCTATCCCTGCAATTTTGGTGGAAGATTTAGCTGCGGAATGGGTTCCTGAATTTAGCCTGGCCATGGTCTGGCTGATTCTGGCTGTTTCCCTCGGGGCTTATATTTTGATGTGGCGTTTAATCGAGCGGCTCGATGCTACTCGTGTTGCGAGCTTGTTTTACCTGGGGCCACCGGTTACTATGCTTATGGCCTGGCTGGCCTTTGGAGATACTATCAGGCTTACGGATATTGCGGGACTTGCCGTGGTATTCCTGGGAGTTATATTAACCTCGGGAGTGAAGTTGAAAACTACCGGAAGCTGAAGAAATTAAGCTCATTTAAATACAGCCTTCAGAATAGTTTTATGTTTCTAAACCAGGATTTTATGCACGGGTGCAAATAAAAAAAGGCTGCTTTTTCAGCAGCCTCTTCCGTAGTAGAAATTTCGTGAATTATCTTTCGATTAACTCCAGCAATTTGTCAAAAATTGCGGTATTCTCATATATGCCTATAAAGTTTTCAGCTCCCGGGCCGTAAGCGAAAACGGGAACCATAGTTCCGGTATGGTAATCTGTAGAAAAGGCACCTTCAATATTTCCTTCATCATCACCTCCCAAAATAGCGTAACCACCGGTTTCATGATCTGCGGTAATAATTACCAGGGTGTTCCCGTCATTTTTGGCGAATTCAAGCACATCGCCAATAGCCTGGTCAAAATCGATCATTTCAGCAATAATTCCTTCGGAATCGTTGCCGTGTCCTGCCCAATCGATCTGTGAGCCTTCTATTTGCAGAAAGAAGTTTCCTTTATCTGAAAAATAATCCAGAGCCTTGTTGGTAGCCCGGGGAAGAATATCTTTTCTGCCCTTTAATATGCTTTCGGGTTGTTTGGCAGCAATAAATGCAGCTATTTTATTTTCATAAGGACCAGCAATTGAATCTACCTCATCATAAATTCTGAAGCCTTTTTCACTCAGGCTATCCAGCAGGTTTAAGTCATCTTCGCGTTTGCTGAAGTAATCTTTTCCACCTCCAATAAAAAAATCTACAGGGGCCGAAAGCATGTCCATGGCGATAGCTTCATCCATACTCCTGGAAGACTGGTGGGCGTAAAAACTTGCCGGGGTGGCGTGGGTTATGGAAGAAGTGGCAATAATCCCGGTGGCGTAATTTCCGTTTCCGGCAATCTCCAGGATGGTTTCAACAGAAGTGGTATCGGCATCTACACCAATAGCTCCGTTGTAAGTCTTTTTTCCGGTAGAAAAGGCAGTAGCGCCTGCAGCCGAATCTGTAATGAGGCCACTGGTTGATGTTGTTTTGATCAAGCCTATATGTTTGAATTCCTCGAGGTTGAGTTCATTATTGTTTCCTATCATTCCTGCGGTGATCTGGGTCAGGCCCATTCCGTCACCAATCATGAAAATGATGTTTTTAGGTAGGGCAGGCTCTTCTTTTTCTTCAGTGGAGTTGGTAACATTTACGTCTTTTCCGTTGTCACAGCTAAAAGAAATAAAGAGGCTAAAAAGGAAAATAAATCTGATAAAAAGTTTCATGTATTGATCTGTTAAATTTTCTGTAAAAATACTTATTAATATGATGATAAAAAAGATTGTTACTACAGGTTCTTTATAGATTTTTTTAGAAACATACTCGCAAATATCTCCTTCAATGGATTGAATGGCAAAATACCTTTTCAGAAATTTCAGTTATGGTATTTTTTTGGCTTTTAACTTCAAGATTGTATAGGATAAATTCAGCGTTCTCTATTCCTAAAATGTATGGGCTACTATACTTTTAAAAATTATCAAATTTACTGATAGCAGTCATATTTCCAGAGGAATAAAACACATAACTTTATTATACTGAATAAAAAAAATAATTTATTTGAAATATTGGAGACAGGTAAAAATTCAGGTAATAAAAGACCAGCGAATCTGTCTCATAATGAACTAATTAAGACTGGATAAATTGAAATTCCTCGTCTTTACTACAGCGCTTATGCTGAAGAAAAGCCCGCCTCAAACTGACTTTTCCAAGAGAGATATCTCTTTATAAAAAATATAAGTTCAACAATTTTAAATCTACTGTCATGCAAGTCAAGAAAAATGCAAAAGCAGATCTTTCGAGTTATAGTTTGATCTTTTTTCAGGTAGGATTAATACTGGTATTGGCTTCCACTTATATAGGTCTGGAGTGGAAATTTACTGAGCAAAGTCAAAGTCTTTTATATGAAGTGGAAGTTTCTGAAGAAAATGAAGAGGAAATTCCAATTACAGAATTAAACACTCCCCCGCCACCTCCACCGCCTCCGCCCCCTCCGGCTCCCGAAATGGTTCAGATAGTTGAAGACGATCTGGATGTTGAAGAAGATGTAATTGAGTCAACTGAAACAAACCAGGATGCTAAAGTGGAAATGATAATTCCGGTATCGGCTGTTGAATACGAAGAGGAGGAGGAAGAAGTGGAAAACGTTCCTTTTATGATCGTAGAAGAAATACCTATTTACCCGGGATGTGAAAACATAAAGGACAAAAGCGCCCAGAAAAAATGTTTAAATGATAAGATCCACGCTCTTTATGCCAAAGAATTTGACACGGGGATAGGCGCAGAATTGGAACTTACAGGCCTCTACAGGATCTATGTAGGATTTAGGATCAATGAAAAAGGGGAGGTTGCTGAAATTCAAACAAGAGCACCACATAAAAGACTTGAAGCCGAAGCAGAACGAGTAGCTAAACTTATCCCAAAAATGTCTCCCGGCAAACAACGGGGCAGACCGGTTTCGGTAGGATATTCTTTGCCCGTTGTTTTTGAGATGCGCTCCAGATAGTGGATTTTAAAGGGCTGCCATTGGCACAGGAGAATCCAGGAATGCTAACCCACCTGTCGATTGGTGGAGTTATGCTTAATCACCTCTTTTTATGAGATCATCTATAAAAACCAAAATATAACTCAGCTTTTACCAGTTTCTTAACTGTACTGCATAGTGGTTTTTTCTATATTAATAAGAAAAATGGAAAACTACAAAGACCTGAACAAACAGTATATCAACGGAGAGTGGGTAGAAGGGAATGACAACTCTGAAATTAAGAATGTAAACCCTTATGATAACTCTGAGATCAACATCTTTAAAGGGGCAAATAAAGAGGATGTGGACAAGGCTTATAAAGCAGCAAAACAAGCTGCCATCGAATGGGGGAAGGCCTTACCGCAGGAGCGTGCAGCGGTAATTCAAAAAGCTGTTGAGGTTATCTCAGAAAGAAAAGAAGAGATCATAGAATGGCTTATAAAGGAAGGCGGGAGTACCCGGGTTAAGGCAGAAGTAGAAATCCAGATCACCCTGGGCATAATGAAAGAGTCTGCTTCTTTTCCAAGTCGCAGTCATGGATATATTTATGATTCCTTTACCCCCGGAAAAGAGAGCCGTGCCTATAGAAAACCTCTTGGGGTTATAGGCATTATTAGTCCGTGGAACTTCCCTATGAATCTTTCAATGAGATCTGTTGCTCCTGCTATAGTAACAGGTAATACAGTCGTGCTGAAGCCGGCATCTTCCACTCCTGTAACAGGAGCTACCTTAGTCGCGAAGATCTTCGAGGAAGCCGGGCTGCCCAAAGGAGTTCTTAATGCGGTGGTAGGAAAAGGTTCAAGTATTGGAGATGATTTTGTAAAGCATCCAATACCAAATCACATTTCCTTTACGGGATCTACTCCGGTTGGTAGAAATATCGGAAAAATCGCTGGTGAAAACTTAAAAGAAGTTTCCCTGGAATTGGGAGGAAATAACATTTTTGTAGTTATGGAAGATGCTGATATTGATTTGGCGGTAAAAGCTGCAAGTTTCGGAAAATTCATGAACCAGGGACAAATTTGTATGTCTGTTAACAGGTTTGTGATTCACGAAAATGTTGCAGATGAATTTGTTGAAAAATTCATGAAAGCAACCGAGAAGCTAAAGTATGGAGATCCTGCAGAAGAAGAAGTTCTTGTAGGGCCGCTTATTGATCACGACCAGGTAGAAAGGATTCTCAAGGATATAAAAGCAAGTACTAGTGCCGGAGCCACGATAAAGTTAGGAGGTAAGGCCAAAGAGAATGTGCTGGAGCCTACGATTATTGATAATGTCACAGATGATATGCCGATAGCCGAAAATGAGATATTCGGACCTGTCGCTCCAATTCTCAGATATTCTACTGAGGAGGAAGCACTAAAAATAGCAAACTCAAAAGATTTCGGTTTAACAGGAGCCGTTTTCACCAGAAATACAGAAAGAGGAGTGGCTTTTGCCAGGAAAGTAGAAACAGGAATGATCCATGTAAATGACCAACCTGTAAATGATGAACCTAATGCACCATTTGGCGGTGAAAAAGGTTCGGGAATAGGAAGATTTAATGGAGAGTTTATACTGGAAAAATTCACACGGCTTCAATGGGTTACCGTGCAACACGAGCCGCGGGATTATAGTCCGTTCGCCTAGAGAAAATTAATTTCAAGATGTAGCAGTTCTACTGGTAGCGGGGCTTTTATTAAGTTGATTTTTCCAGGTATGGAAAATTTTCAAAAAGGTTTTAAGGAGAACTAAAAGTCCAAATGGGTCCTATAGCTCTGGCTCCTTTATCATCTTTGGCCACAACCTGCCAGAAATAAGTGGTTCCATTGTTGAGGTTTACTTCAAGTGAATTCCCGACCAGATCTTCCTGGTATAAAGGTGGGTCCTCTGTGGTGCCAAAGTAAATATCGAATTTTAATGAATCCCCATCCTCATCCTTACTAGACCATTCCAATAAAACAGAATTCTGATCTACAGTGGAATTATTTGCCGGAGTTTCAGAGTTTGGATTTTGAGGAATAGAGTTATACGTAAGATTTGGTTCAGTAAAAAAAGAGCGTATTTCGGAATAGTCACTTTTGGCTCCTTCCTGATCAATGGCCTGTACCTTCCAGTAATAGGTGGAACCTTTTTCCAAACTTAAGCTCACCGAAGTGTGGTTGATTTGCCGCTGATCGAAAAGCTCTTTGAAATCTTCACTTTCTGAAATTTCTAATTTATAGCTCACCTCTTTTCCTTCTGGATCTGTTGCTGTTTCCCATTCGAAGTTAAGTGTGGAAAAAGAGCATGCCAGATTAGCCTCAGGTAATAATAATTTTGGAGCTGAAGGCGCCTTGTTTGCCGGCTTTTCTTTTATAGGTTCCTTTTCAACAGGATCATCAATTTTTTCCCCGGAACATGCCATTATAAGTAAGCATATAAAAACGTATGAAAACCTGAAATTTATTTTCATCTTTTGATAAATTTGAGAGCATGTTGCTTTTCTAATTGAACCTGTAGGTAATATATTCCGGCAGGCATAGCAGAGGTGTCAATTGTTAAGTTTTGCTTGTTATCGGGCCTTAGATTCCCTGAAAATATCAACTGACTGGAGCTATTGAAAATCTTTACTGGTATAAATTCGTAATTGGTATTTGGTAATATTACTTTGGCCACTTCCTGAACGGGGTTAGAGCTCAAACTAACAGAGCCGATGGTAACTAACATGTTAATTTTACCTTCGCACTCACTTGAGGAACTAACTTCCAGGATATCTCCATCTTTTACCGGAATATCGAAATTGTTTTCCTGGTATATTCCGGAATCTTGCCCGTTTATTTTTACCTGGTAAGGACCCGTACCTTCCTTCACAGAAACCTGCATGGTGTTTTTATGGATACGGTTTTCAGCCTTGAAAGTTTGTCCGCCTTTAATTTCAAATTCAAAACACCGCCTGGTTTGTGGTTCGTCCTTAACCTGAATGCAGGCCGTGTAAAAGCCAGGCGAAAGGGCTTCAAATGACATACCCAGACGAAATTCATGTTCTTCTCCATTCAGATCAATTATATAGTTATGTTCTTCGGCCACATCAACTTTAAGCTGGCCATTATTTTTTCCGGGGCAGGTCTCATTTCTTGTTGATAATTGAAAATTATCAGGTGGCAGTTGGACAGCTTCACAACCATGCTCGTTCACAGGTGTCCCCTGGGGAGTATCCGGACATTGGTCTGTAAAATCTGAAATTCCATCTCCGTCCTGATCAGCATCGGGAAGTGGTCCTATGTAGTCTTTCACAATATTTACATATCTGCTTATGGCTAGTCGGGACCAGTTATGCCCGTGTTCCGTATAAAGGCCTTTTCCAACCACATGATAGACATTCAGAGCGTCATTCTCATCAAATAATGCCACACTCGGATGAAGAAGTCCTTCGAGGGTAAATCTATCCTCGTAATCACCGAACTGATCGAAGATCATCACCAGTTTTTTATGCCTCACATTCAGCAATACCTTATTATTTTTTTCAATGAGCGTAGGATAGTGCTCCCCAAAGAAATAATTTTCATCATACTGTTTCTCACTAATCAATTTCAATCGGGGAGAATAAATTCTTACAGAATAATCCTTTAAAATGCTAAATATCCAATTATTGCTAAGTATCACAGAATTCATCACATATTCTCCGGTGTCTACATAACTATATTCATTAGTTGGCGTTAACCTATGAATTTTACCAGCATAATTACCAAAACGAGAGGAGGATACAATGAAATTCCCTTCCTTGTCTACAGTATTGGTATAGTTTATTTCCATATAGCTATCATTTCCAAAATTCAGCGTCCTGGTCCAGGAATGTTCGTCGTTCAAATAAAAGCTAACTGTTTTCCTTTCTTCTCCTATTTCATATCGGTAAACATCCCCGTTTTCAGCTTCGAAAGAAAAAGCAGGCTCTTCCCATAGATCAAAATCCTCATCCACAACTTCTTCATCCTGATATATCAGGCCAGGATTGAAACGGATCACTTTTTTTGAATAGGGTGCTTTAGAACCGCCAAGGTTTAGGTTATTAGGACCATAGAATTCCCTGCAGGACACAAGAAAATCTCCGGAGGCATCTCTTATCATTTCGTAATTGTAGTACTTGGAAGTACCTTCCCCATTAAATCTGAACTCTGCTGATAAAGCTTTATCACTGAATTTTCTGATATAAAAATTCTCTTCAGAGTTATAATCTGATCCCTCATATTTTGCTGAAATAGTGGTTCCGACGAGAAAGGTATTTCCGTTGATAGAATGCAGATCCTGCGGATTGAAATAAACTTCAGTAGGATTTTCCTGATAAGTCTGAAGCAGGTTCAAATCCAGATCATAGCTTTGTAGGCTGCCAGATAAAGTTCGCACCAGGATTTCATTAGAATCTATTTTGCCGATGTTTCCGGTAATAGACTCAACTCTGGTTATAGATAATAGTTCACCATTTTTCGAAAATTTTTCGAGAGTTAGGAAAGGTTCATTTTTGTCTTCGGTAATAGGCTGAGTATTACTTAGAATTAAAATTTCATTATTGTCATTAATCCTTACATCTAATAAATATTTATCCGTGCTACCATCATCATCCAGGAAGAAATTGATTTCATCTGTAGGCGATATAGAAAATATGAAGAGCCCCGGATGCAGAGATCCCGAATCATCGTGGAAATTACCATCTCCAATGTAGATGTAGTTGCCTTCTCCATCTGTAAAAGATTGAGTAGTTTCTTCAAAAAGGCTGTTTTTGATTCTGTTAACCTGGTGTTCGCTTAGATCTAAGATTTTCTCTTCAAACCCGAATTCATTGAATCTTGTGAAAAATAAAGTTTCGGTTCCATCATATTGTAAGCTAAACCCCTGATATTGATCATTTGAGTGGGATAGTTTTGAAAGCGGAACATCCACGTGATATTCTTCTGAGGGGATACCATTTTGTGAAATTTTAAAAAAGCTGGGGCTACTATAAGATTCCTGATTTTTTTGATAGTTGAAGTTAAGATAGCCTTCATCATCGAAAAAATAATAGTACTGGTTCATATTTAAGGTTGAATTCTCAACCGTTTCGGGAGATTTATACTCCCAAAGCTTCTCACCAGAAGGACTGTATCTTACAATTACAAAATTGGCCTCTGCTCCCCCGTAATAGTTCTTAGAGACTACCCAAATATGATCCTCATTGTCTATCATTAGGTCCATAGGATAATCATAGCTGATGCCGTCCCAGGACAACCGGTCGCTCCAGTTTTCCTCTAAATTTTCGTTTAGGCTGATTATTTTAACATCACTAAAAGAAAAATCTCTTTCAGTATATCCCGCTACAATTAGATTTCCACGGTTATCCTTTTCTGAAAAGAATATCGCATCCCGACTTGTATGTTCATGGTTTCCGTAGGTAACGCGTTCGGTTGGGACTAATGGGGCCGGGATCTCCTGGGCAACCGTTAAAACTGGTAAAAGTATAATGCTGAGGAGGACTCTTAGAAATAATAGATTCATTTTTAAACCGGGGGATAAAAGAAAAGTTAAATATATCAAAAAGAATCTTAAAATTTCTATTTAAACCGAAGGGGAGATAAATCTCATCAAAGAGAATTATCCACTAAAGGAATGAATACCTCGTAAAATTCAAAACAAAATAATAGTTCTGACCACCAAAAAATCAAAAATTAATTAGGTAAAATTGCCCGCCAAGGTTACTGAGAAAACAGAAGGAACATTTCACAAGGAATCCATTACTACTTAACTACCCTTGCCGTCGATCTGCTGCCGTTTGTTGCGTAACGTTCAGTTTCAGAATTCAGTTCGGCACCCAATAGTACCATCCAGCTGGTAAGCAGCAGCCAGAGCATCAGGATAACCACAGCCGAGATGGAGCCGTAAACTTCCCCGTAACTTCCAAAGTTGCTCACATAATAAGAAAAGCCCCAGGAGGCTCCCAGCCAAATCAGGGTGGCCACTAGTGAACCCGGAAAAACCATTTGTAAAGAAGGATTGGGCCTGACGGGAGCATACTTGTATATCATACAAAGAAAAAATACCACCAGCAACGCCAGAATCACCCACCGTAACCAGGTAACAAGGCTTTCAATTTGTTCAGGTAAACCAAGCTGATCTACCAAAGCGGGAAAGATCACTATGAGTACCATACTCAAAATCAGTATCAAGACAGCCCCGAAAGTAAATAAAAGCGTGAGCGCGTTTTGCCGAAAAAAATTCCGGGTATTATTGGTATTGTAGGCAATATCAACACCAGTAAAAAGAGATTTTGTACCCTTGTTGGCACTCCATAAACTGAAAAGGATACCGAGGGCAGTACCCCAACTCAATGCTTTGCCCGAGGTGGATGTAAATTCCATTATCTGGTCCTGAATTATACTAGAAGCCTGCTCTGGCATCATGTTGGAAAGGGAACTGATCTGACTCTGCACGTTCTCAGGATCCATAGCTAGTCCATAAATGGAGATTAGGGCCATAAGTGCCGGAAAGATCGCCAGGAAGGCATAAAAGGCGACCCCGGCAGATACAATGCCTACATTGTTTTCGGCTATCTGATCCTTTACCCTAAGCAAAATGATTTTCCATCCCGAGGCTTTGATATCAATGAGTGATTTTGTCTCATTTGGTTCCATTTCTTCCTGTTGGTTTTAATTTTAAAATTCCTGTAAAAAACAGATGCTACCATAATATAGAAAAAAAGCACGTCTTAGTGTTTAAACTATTGTTAATTAGAAGGTTTGAAGAGCTCAAAATAAAGATTAACCATATACCTGAAAGAATTTATGATAAACTCGAGAATCAATCCTGGGGAGCAAGGCTTGTTTTTAATGCTTCTTTCAATTAATAATCACTTCTTTTTCAGAAAAACAAAAATAAATCCTCATCCCAGGCTTCTAAAAGAACCTGTCTAAACCAGGGTCAATATTTTCTTTTCGGAGATGCAGTTATCTGAGTCTTGCCAATCAAAGACCATAAGGATTCTCCTGCTCTGTAGCTAAACAACATCAAATTTAATTTCACTGAAAAAACAGGACTTAATTACTTTTAGATCAAAATATTAACTATTTTTAAAGAGCTGAATTACAGTAATGTTTGAAGTACTTATTTGTCTTATTTTTTGGTTGACTTCGCAGACAAGAGTACACATCTAAAATCATTACGGGAACCGGAATTAAATTAATCATATATGTCACAATTTCAAACACTGACTACACCACAATTAGAAGAGAAACAAAAATCCGGGGCAAAAATTATTGATGTACGATCCGGGGATGCCTATAACGGGTGGAAATTAAGGAACGAAGAAAATGGTGGACATATCAAAGGAGCCAAATCTCTTCCGGTAAAGTGGACTCAATATATGGATTGGATTGAAACGGTACGTCACAAAGGCATTAAACCCGAGGATGAACTGGTGCTTTACGGTTATACTACTGAAGAGATTGAAAGAGTAGCTTCACAATTTAAAAAGGCAGGTTACAGGAACATCTTTTTATACAATAAATTCCTGGAAGAATGGGTGCCAAGAAATCTTCCAATGGAAAAGCTTCCGCGTTATCAACAGCTGGTTCCGGCAGAATGGGTCAATGAACTTATTTCAGGCGGAAAACCTTCAGAATACGAAAACAATAAATTTGTTGTAGTACATTCTCACTACCGCAACCGCGATGCCTACTTGTCCGGGCATATTCCCGGGGCAATAGACATGGATACTAATGCTCTTGAATCGACTGAGACCTGGAACCGCCGAAGCCCTGCCGAACTTAAAAAAGCCCTGGAAGATCATGGAATAACTGCAGACACTACTGTAGTGCTATATGGGAAGTTTATGTTTCCGGATAACGATGATGAATTTCCCGGCAGTGCTGCCGGGGATATTGGTGCTATTCGGAATGCCTTTATTATGATGTATGCCGGAGTAAAAGATGTAAGGGTGCTCAATGGAGGCTTTCAGTCCTGGGAGGATGCACACTTCGACGTAAGTATAGAAGATGTGCCAAAAAATCCAGTTGAGGAATTTGGAGCCGTAATTCCTGCTAAACCTGATCTTGCTGTTGATGTTCCCGAAGCAAAGAAAATATTAGCAGCAAAGGATTCTGAATTGGTGAGTGTGAGGAGTTATAGAGAATATATTGGCGAAGTGAGCGGATATAATTACATCGAGGCAAAAGGAAGAATACCCGGTTCTATCTTTGCAGATTGCGGCAGCGATGCCTATCATATGGAAAATTATAGAAATGTGGATCATACCATAAGAGAATTCCATGAAATAGATGAAATTTGGAGGGGGCTTGGCATCACTCCTAATAAGCACCTGGCCTTCTACTGTGGGACAGGCTGGAGAGGAAGTGAAGCCTGGTTCAACGCCTGGCTTATGGGATGGCCGAGAGTCTCGGTTTTTGATGGCGGTTGGTTTGAATGGAGTAGCGACCCACAGAATCCTCGTGCAACAGGCGCTCCTAAAACTGAGACAGACGTTGTATAATTTCGACTTGCTAAAATGTCAAAAAACAATATGATCTTATAGTAGTTAGAGCAGATCCAGGGGGGACTGTTGCAGCTCCAGGAATACTTCAATTAAGCTTCAATGAACAGAGGGCGATACAGGATGTCTGAAATAGAAAAAAACTTATTGGATTCTAATAAAAAAGCGGCGGAATAGGATCAGATAAACCGCGAAAGTTTTTGCAGAAAACTGAAATAAAGAAAAGACGTTTTTGGAAACAATCGAACGTTAAAGCTTATCGGGAATAATGAATGACATGAAGCTAAAAATTAGGAGATTTTAAGCTTCATGTCACCAAGGCAAAGCAGCATTTATTCCGGTTAGAAATCAGCAATCATTGAATAGCCATTTTGTTGGTATCCGATCAAGGATATCCAGCCGTTTTCCACCTGCACAATTTCGGGTAGAATGGATTCGGCAGAAACGTCGAGAGCATGCGCAGCTGCCATACAAATCTCAAACCTAATGCCGTCTGAATCCATTGCCGATATCTTTTCGGCAATTTCATTTTGCGATCCCGAAGCACTTTTCATATTGTCAGTTGATACAAGATTTACGGAGGGGCCAATTAACACAATAATAACTTCTGGTTGCTCGCCTTCTATCACCAGGCTCGGATCCTCTATCATTTCATGAATGAGGTTCAGGTGGGCCATAGCTTTATCTGAATCACCGATCCTAAAATCGAAGACAGTCTTTACTGAGGTAACGCCCTCCATAGCCTTATAGGAACTTTCCGTCTGTGCATGTACAATTTCCTGTTGCATTAAGCCCAGAAAAGATAATACTACTATTAAAAACAATGATTTTTTCATAACGAACTAATTTATTAATTAAAGAAATAACTGGTTTAATTTTTTCATATTCTGCGCCTTAATAGTTCTTCTATAGGTGCGTTTTTTTGCTACTAATCCATCGATCATCCCTGTCCGAATTTTTACTCACGTGAAATAATTCCCGGGTTTTAGATAAATTACCCCTGTTGTATTCAGCCTGTTAAAACCATTAATTTATTCCTATATAATTTACATAACTTATTTAATTATTCCAAGTTCTGTAACCCAAATAATGGTTCTCCCAAATCTCTGTTTTCAGCGGATACCGCAGTTAATAAAAGGAAGGGATTGGTAGAGATGTCAAAAGTAGATGGGTAAACAGCATAAAAAATATTTGATGAGATTCTCCCCCGGACTCCCTCATAAATGCACCTAAGTGAACCGAATGTAGGGATGAATTTATTTGTCACCTTAAAACAAAAAAACCCGTAAATCCTGGGATTTACGGGTTTTAGTAATAGGCTGGTAGCCAAAAAGTGGAGTTGGAGGGAACGACCGAAATTTTAATTTTCCTGTATTTATGGTGCCTCTCGAAGGCCTCGAATTTTTGGTCACCGGATTGGTCTCGCTTTAACATAATTTAACATTTCTGCTTTTAAAATTAAATCGGTTTAATGTGGTTTAAGTCATCAGTACTTATCAAATTCTATTTACTTTTTTAGAGAGCCTTATAGATTATTGTTTTTAAAATTTAAATGGCTTGGAATAATTTCAGAAAATAATGGAAAATCAAACTTGGGAATATTTAATTTTTCTTTAGAATCAAACAGACATAAACATTTAGAGGAAGTTTGAAAATAGTTTCTTTAAGTTCGCCATTCAAACATCACAAGGTAAGCCGCAGAAAAAAAAATTTTCAATCATAAGCTAGATTAAGAATCTTCATGGTCCATAGAGCATTAAAGCAGCATTTTGGGAGCAATCGAACATCGATAGCGAAAACATTTTTTTGAAATAGGTTCAGACAAGAATCATGTTACTTTTATTTCACAAAGTTTCCCAACTATAGCTCTATCAGGATCGCTGGAAACTATTAAAAATTTTACTGCCAGAAAACATATTCAAATTCCATTTTTTATAAGCCGGGTAGAGAAAACTACCTCAAATCAAATTTTCAATTTTGCACTGAAATAAACATTTATTAACACTGGTCTAACCTTTTAAAGAAGGCAGTAGTATACTTTCATTTTTTATTAAATGCCAGTTTAGATTATGTACAGATTTCTCTTTTTTTTTGTTTTATTTTTAGTTTCTCCGGCTATTCTCAAGCTGAATTTCTAAAGAATAGAAATAATTTTAATGATTCCATTTTACTTAAAAAGAAGGATAATTTAAAGGAAGCATACTCCTCCAAATCTTCTCAAAAAATAGCCAGCGGCCATTTAGAATTAGCGGAATATTACCGAAATACCGAAGTTTATTCTGAGGCTATTAAACAGTACAACCTCGTTTTAGAATCTCTGGAAGATTCAGCGGATACCCTTGTTGTAAACGTTAAAAATCATCTGGGTGAAATCAATCTTATTTTAAAAAATTTTCCAAAGGCCCACCAGTATTTAAAACAAAGTAAATCTTTAGCTAAAGAAATTAATTACCCAAAAGGCCTCGCTGTGGCCTTGAGAATAACCGGGTCGTGCTATGAAAAAGAAGGTAATTATCTTGAAGCCTTAAGACAACAGGAAAATAGCCTGACCATTTTTAATTCACTGGATGACCAAAACGGGGTGGCAAGAGTAAATGAAAATATAGGAAGTATTTACGAAGACCTGGAGCAATTTGAAAAAGCTTATTACTACTTCGAAAAATCTTATGGGTATTTCAAACATACTGATGATAGCGCACAAATAAGCGTTTTAAATAATATAGGTGATGTCTATAGAAAAACCGGAAAATTTGAGCAGGCAATAGTTTATTCTTCAGAAGCCCTGAATCTTGCAGAAAGTCTTAATGAACTGGATGAAATAGAAAGTGCCCATAAAGATCTTTCTGAAATTTATTACCAAACCGGTGAATTTCAAAAAGCCTACGATCATCTCAACCGTTATGATGAGATCCAGAATGAAATTCATTCTTCAGAAAGTTTATTGCAGTTGAACACCTTACAAACAACTTATGATAATCGGGAAAAAGAGGCAGAAATAGTTTTACTCACCAAACAAAATCAAATAAACAAAGCCAACCAGAAGCTGCTCTTAGGCGGAACTTTTACGTTAATTCTAATTTCAGGGATTTTCTATTATAATTTACAACGTAAGAGGAGAGATCGAAACAGGGT
>NZ_JBEPWD010000048.1:0-16729 GCF_041642575.1 Salegentibacter sp.
ATTTTTCAGGGGTAGACTTATCTCAATTCGATGTGCTGATAATGCCTGAAGGTAATTACAGTGAACTTCTGGATGAAAGCGGATTCAACAATTTAAAATCCTGGATCAGGGGCGGAGGAAAAGTGATAGCCATTGGCCGGGCAGTAAGTGAATTTGCCGGTAAGAATTCTCTGAATCTCAAGGAAAATAAGACCGAAAAAGACACGGTATCAGCAAATCTAATCCCTTACGCTCAGCGGGAACGCGAACGCGCTAAGAATCTCATCACCGGGAGTATCGTCAAAACCCAAATAGATAAGACGCATCCCATGGCATTTGGATACGGCGACACCTATTTTAGTCTGAAATTGAGTAACCGCAGTTTTTCACTTTTAAATGAAGGATTTAATGTAGGCTACCTGGAGAAACCTGAGATAGTCGCAGGATTTGCGGGTAGCGATGCTGAAAAGAATCTTGAAAACTCGCTTGTTTTCGGAGAAGAGCAATTGGGAAAAGGCAGCATTATTTATCTGGTTGACAATCCGCTTTTCAGAGGTTTTTGGCAAAACGGGAAACTCTTTTTTGTGAATTCCATCTTCTTTGTGAACAATAATAAATTCAAATTATAAGATTTTTGACGGACAGAATAATTACAAGACCCGGGGCTTTCCCGGGTTTTTGTATTCACAAATGTTATTTTAGGACCTCTCAAAATTTTCATTTTGAATATAGAAATAAACATTAATTTTGGTAAGCTCAAACAGCATAACCTATGAAACTCTTCAGATTACTTTTTTTTACTTCCTTTCTTATTATTTCAGGCAATTCCTATTCACAAGAAGGCAGCCCGGATTTCAATGTAGATTTTGAAACTTTCACCCTGGAAAACGGATTGAATGTTATTTTCCACGTAGACAGATCAGACCCTGTGGTGGCGGTAGCCTTAACAGCTCACGTGGGTTCGGCCAGAGAGAAAGAAGGCCGTACAGGATTTGCACATCTCTTTGAGCATCTTTTATTCCTCGAATCTGAAAACCTTGGAAAAGGCGGACTCGATAAGATGAGTGCCCGAATTGGCGGTTCAGGAGCAAATGGTTCTACCAGCCGTGACCGTACGAATTACTTTCAGACGGTACCAAAAGATGCATTGGAAAAAATGATCTGGGCCGAGGCCGATAAACTCGGATTCTTCATCAACACGGTAACCGAGCCCGTGCTTTCCAAGGAAAAACAAGTAGTAAAAAATGAAAAACGCCAACGGGTAGACAATAGTCCCTACGGGCACACCTTCTATGTAATTGATAAAAATCTATATCCTGAAGACCATCCTTATCACTGGCAGGTAATTGGTTCCCTGGAAGATCTGCAAAGCGCTACCCTGGAGGATGTGAAGGAATTTTACAATAAATGGTATGTCCCCAATAATGTTACCTTAACTATAGCCGGAGATTTTGATACTGAACAAGCTAAGGAATGGGTGCACAAGTATTTTGATGAGATTTCTGCTGGAGAAGAAATCGAACGCCAGGAGAAACAACCGGTAGAACTTTCAGAAACCAAGAAACGCTATTACGAAGATAATTTTGCCCGTCTGCCGGAACTCACCCTGGCCTGGCCCAGTGTTTATTCTTACCACGAAGATTCATATGCGCTGGAGGTGCTGGCTAATTACCTGTCGCGCGGAAAAAACGCGCCGCTTTACAAAAAGCTCGTAGAGGAAAAACAGTATACCGACCAGGTGCAAATGTTCAATTACACTTCAGAACTCGCCGGGCAGACTATGCTTCAGGTGCGAGCTTATGACGGTATTCATCTGGATTCTGTCCATCAGGCCATCGAGGAAGCTTTTGCTGAATTCGCTGAAAACGGAATTCCAGAAAAAGATTTAAAACGCATCAAAGTCGGACAGGAAACCAGTTTCTACAATAGCCTTTCCAGCGTCATGGGAAAAGGTTTTCAGCTGGCGCAATACCAGATCTTCGCCAACGATCCTAATTACATCAATAAGGATGTGGAAAACATTTTGGCCGTAACTGCTGAAGATGTAAAGAAGGTTTTTGAAAAATATCTCTACAACAAAAATTATGTAGCGACTTCTTTTGTTCCGAAGGGTCAGAAAGAACTTGCTTTAGAAGGATCCGTGGAGGCCGATATCACCGAAGAAGAAATTCGGGAAGACGCCGAAGACGAGGTCAACCCAAATGCAGAGGTGGAATACGAGAAAACTCCATCGAGCTTTAACCGAAGTATGGAACCTCCCTACAGCGCTGCTCCCGAATTAAAAGTCCCGGAAATATGGGAAAGCAGGATGCCCTCGGGACTTGAGATCCTGGGAATTACCAATTCTGAAGTGCCTCTTGTGAAATTCAGCCTGGAGATTGAAGGCGGTTTATTGCTGGAAGAACCCGGGAAAACAGGAGTTTCGAATCTTCTGGCTAACCTAATGACCAAAGGCACCAAAGATAAAACTCCCGAAGAACTGGAGGAAGCCATAGAATTATTGGGAGCCGATATCCGCGTAACCGCGGGAGAAGAAAAGATCACTTTCAGCGGCAGTACCCTGGCCAGAAACTATTCAGAAACCATGAAATTGGTAGAAGAGATTCTGCTGGAGCCACGCTGGGATGAATCCGAATTTAAACTGGTAAAGCAACAGGCCTTGAGTCAGGTGAAACAACAAGAGGCTAATCCTAACAGTATTGCCAGCCGGGAATTCCAGAAACTGATCTATGGCGAGAATCATATCCTGGCTAACCAGGTTATTGGAAACGCAGAAAGTCTTGAAAATATAAGCCTTCAGGATCTTAAAACTTACTACAGGGAGAATTTATCTCCACTAAATGCCACTTTTCATATCGTGGGAGACATAGAGAAAGAAAATGCTCTGGATGAGCTAAAAAGTATTTCAGCCAACTGGCCACCACAACAGGTTAGAAAACCCGAGCTTACTCAGCCCCAAAAACCGGAAAAATCCCAGATATATTTTTACGATGTTCCCGGGGCCAAACAATCAATTCTTAGATTTGGTACCCCTGCCCTTTCGGCAACAGATGAAGATTTTTATCCGGCTGAAGTGATGAACTACAGACTTGGCGGTGGTGGTTTTGCTTCACAACTCACCCAGCAACTTCGTGAAGGAAAAGGTTATACTTATAATATCCGTTCCGGATTTTATGGAGAAAAAAATACCGGGCCTTTTATGATCAGCAGTGGAGTGAGAACCAATATCACTTATGATGCGGTCAAACTCATCAAAGAAATTCTGGAAGATTATTCTGATAATTATGATCAGGAAGACCTGCAAGTCACCAAAGGTTTTATGATAAAAAGTGCAGCCAGAAAATTTGAAACCCTCAACTCCAAACTGGGAATGCTGAGCGACATCAGCAATTATAAGCTGGATCAGAATTATATCAAACAAAGAGAAGAGCTGGTAAATAATATTTCTGTTATGGAAATCCAGGAATTGGCTGAAAAATATATCAATCCCGATCAAATGTATTTCCTTATCGTGGGCGATGCTGAAAGTCAGTTAGAAAAGCTGGAAGAGCTTGACCTGGGAACACCTGTTTTAATTAATAAAAAGGAACAAGAATGATACTTTCTTCTGTCCTACTTGCTGTAGGGCTTGTAGTCCTTATTTTTGGCGCGAACTACCTGGTAGAAGGCGCTTCGGCTTTAGCCAAAAAATTTAATATTTCCGATCTGGCCATAGGGCTTACTATCGTAGCTTTTGGAACTTCAGCACCCGAGCTGGTGGTGAACAGTATTGCTTCCATTCAGGGTCACCAGGATATCGTTTTTGGGAATGTAATTGGCAGTAATAATTTCAACTTGTTTATCATCCTGGGAATTACCGGACTCATCACTCCGCTGGCTGTACAATCGAGTACAGCCTGGAAAGAGATTCCTATTTCCCTTATCGCTGTCGTCATTTTATTCATGATGGTGAATGACGCAGTAATCACTTCCGGGGCCGAAAATATCCTGGAGAGATGGGAAGGTATTTTGCTGCTTATTGGCTTCCTGGGCTTTTTATTTTATGTCTACAAACAATTAACTTCTGAAGAAAGCATAGAAACGAGTCCTGAGAAGAAATTGTCCAATCTCAAAATGAGTCTTTTTATCATTGGTGGACTGGCGGGTCTGGTTATTGGTGGTCAGCTGGTAGTGAACAACGCCATTGAAATCGCCGAAAGTTTAGGCATCAGTGAAAAAATTATCGGATTAACAGTAATCGCAGCGGGCACCTCTTTACCCGAACTAGCCACCTCCATCGTCGCGGCGACAAAGAAAAACGCCGATATCGCGGTAGGGAATATCGTGGGTTCCAATATTTTCAACATACTGCTTATCCTGGGAAGTGCTTCAGTGATAAGCCCGGTGAGTTACACCGATTCCTTTAATTTGGATCTATACATCCTTGCAGGTGGAACGCTATTCCTTATCCTGGCCATGTTAACCGGGAAACGTAAGATCCTGGATCGCTGGGAGGCTGCAATTCTGCTAATCTTTTACCTGGCGTACACGGTCTACCTGGTAGCCCGGGAATTATAAGAATTTTAACGGAAGACTGTAAAAATCAGTTTAATTTTATACTGATGAAAAAACTACTTGTAATATTTGCCGGCACCCTCTTGCTGAGTTGTAACAATAAAGCTGAAAATGAAAAAACCAGGTTGAAGATCGACGATCTCAATGCCCAGGTGGAGGCTTTGAAAGTTGAAAATGATTCTTTACAAGAAGAATTAATGTTGCTGGAAAACCGAAACCCGGTGGTGTTATCTGAGGCTTTTGATACGATAGAAAATCCGGAAGTCTTTATCTCGGAGGCTCTAAAAAGCGATCCGGAGTTAATTCCTGAAGAGGGCGTATTAGGAGGAACCATGCAATTTATAGGAACCGAAATCTTAAACGAGCGCTTTATCTGGGCCGAGTTTGAAGACGGACATATCAACGGCCAGGCGATCTATCAGTACAGACTTTCAAAAGACGGAAGACCGCAATTCAAGTTAATTTCAAAAATTCCACAATAAACAACTGGTTTGGCGAAAAAGATATCCTATATTCTTACAGCGACAATTATTCTTGGGCTGATCATCGCTTATTTCACCTATCCTCCATTTGGAGATTTCATCGATAAAACCTGGGATATTCTTTTAAGCAAGGATGAAGAAAGGATTCGGGACTATTTTAAAGGCTTCGGATTCTGGGGACCTGTAGCAATAGTAGTTTTAATGATCCTACAGATTTTTTTGGTTGTTTTCCCCAGTTGGTTACCCATGGTAGTTGCGGTCTTGGCTTATGGTTTTATTGGCGGGGTGTTCATTTCGGTGGCCGGAGTTTTTCTGGCTTCCAGTTTAGGTTACGCAATTGGAAGACTTCTAGGGGAAGGAAATCTGGCTAAGGTCCTTGGTGAAAAGAAGAATAAGAAAGTAAATAATATGGTAAAAGAATATGGCTTCTGGGCGGTGGCACTATTCAGGGTGTCACCTTTTCTCTCCAACGATGCCATAAGTATCATCGCCGGCATGTTAACTATGGGTTACCGTAGGTTTATTCTTGCAACTCTCACCGGTATCATTCCATTGGCGATCGCCATTGGTTATTTTGCTGAAGATCCGGAAACCCTAAAAAACGGACTCTACTGGATAGGTGGTGCCGGACTTGTACTGTATGGACTCTATATATATGTAGATAGGCGTAAGCAAAAAAAGAATAGATAACTTATCTGTAGACAGATTGAAAAAGCTCTTTTATTTGGATGAGATCTTCTTCAGAAGAACCTTTCAACTTTATATTAGGCGCTTTCCTGATTAAAATAACTATTTAATTCTTCTTTAAGGCGCTCCAGATCCTGAGCTCTGTAATCCTTGATTTCAAGCATTGTACCTCCCGCAACACCCGATTTAATGGTAAGATTGTTTTCTGAAAAATGGATTGAGTCTATTTGCTCACGTTTATAAATTTGAGGCTCGTTATACATCTGGCCAATTTCAATTCTATCGCTGTTCCAGGCAATATATTCTTCAGTATTTTTCCTTTTGATAACTCCATAAACGGAATAAGCAATCCCGAAACCTGCATATCCCAGTCCTAGCCAGTCCTTATCATCATAGATTAGCATAAAAAGCCCGGCAAGCAACCAGAACGCTCCCATGAGATAGAAATAATTACGTCGGAAAAAGGAAACAGTTTTAGATATCTTTTGCATTCAGAAAAACAAACTTTACAGATAAGTAAATTTAAACTATCTTTTTAAATATGAAAGCTGTCCTGAAAATACTTCTTTTACTGATATTTCTCCCGGTTTTGATCTACGTCTTAGCTGCAATTGCTGGAATGCTCATCCCGGTTAATTCAGATTTTCAGGAAACAAAAGATGGAGTTAAAATCTACCTTCAAACCTCAGATGTACACACCGATATTGTGGTTCCTCTAAAAAATGATTTAAAGGATTGGGAAGAGAATATTTCGCTTCAGCATAGTCTTTCAGGAGTCCCCGGAGCAAGGTATATTACCTTTGGATGGGGTGACCTGGGGTTTTATAAAAATACCCCTCAATGGGAAGATCTTACTCTAAAAACGGGATTTCAGGCCTTATTCCTAAAAAGTCCGGCGGCACTTCACCTGGAGTTTTCAGCAGTACCGCCTTCCGCAAAAGAAACAATCATTATTGAAATTAGCCGGGACCAGTACCTCAAGCTCACCAATTTTATAGAGAACAGTTTTGATTTGGATGCTGAAGGAAATGTTCAGTCCATCCCAGACCTGCATTATACCACTCGGGATGCATTCTATAAAGCCAAAGGTTCTCTTAGTCTTTTTAAAACCTGTAACACCTGGACTAACAATGGTTTGAAGACAGCTGGGTTAAAAGCCTGCCTCTGGACACCCTTTACGGAAGGGATTCTTTACACTTATAGATAAGCCTTAAATTATAGCTCTTTTCAGGTTTCCGAAGTTTTGTATTTTTAAGTATTGTTTTAACCCAATGAGTAAAATTATAAAGCCCAGGAATATCTCTTTTCTTGTTTCCGGAATCATTCTCGGCTTATTGGTGCTGGCGTATTTTGTCCTGCCATCTTTCAGAGAATTTATAGATACCACAGTTAATATGCTGATTAACGGCAATGAGGAAGCCACTCAGGAATATTTTAAAGATTTTGGGGTATGGGGGCCACTAGCGATTATAGTTTTTATCATTTTGCAGATGTTTCTTATTGTCTTCCCTTCCTGGCTTCCGGTAATCATAGCGGTTAGAGCATACGGGTTCTGGTGGGGAATTCTCATCGCACTAACAGGTGTGGTGCTGGCTTCAGCTATTGGATATTATATTGGAAAAAGTATAAATACTGCTCTTCTCACTAAAATAATTGGAGAAAAAACGATGAAGAAAATGGATTTCTGGATCTCCAATTACGCATATGGCTCGGTGGTTTTATTCCGTATTTCCCCATTTCTCTCCAATGACGCTATTAGCTTTATAGCAGGAATGCTTCAGATGAAATTTAAAAAATTTATTTCTGCCACCTTAACCGGAATGGTCCCGCTGTCTATAGCCATCGGAATTTTTTCTGATGACATTTCAAAGCTGAAAGATGGTCTCTACTGGATTGGAGGGGTTGGCCTCATCGCCTATGCAATCTATATTTATATCGATTATACCAAAAGAAAGAAAAAAGATAATTCTGAATCCTGAACCAAATTTATCCTCTCCCCCCCTCTTAACGTATTTTATAATTTTTTTATAAGCTTCGGGAAGCAAGGTTTCTGCTTATTTACTTAACTTCAAGCAATTAACCAACGCCATTCTAATATGTTATCAGATAAATATCTTAATAAGGGAATTGAAAAATATTATCACCGACTCGAAAATTCAGCAGATCTTGATCCATTATTGGAGAAGATAGGGGAATCAAAATACGTGCTGCTCGGCGAAGCAAGCCACGGCACCCACGAATACTATACCTGGCGGGCACGACTTTCTAAAAGGTTGATCAAAGAGAAAGGTTTTTCTTTTATCGCAGTAGAAGGTGACTGGCCTGATTGCTACAATATCAATTCCTGGATTAAAAATTATGAAAATGCACCCGATGAGATTTTTGAGGTGCTGAAAAATTTCAGGCGCTGGCCTACCTGGATGTGGGCAAATTGGGAGATCGCTGCTTTTGCCACCTGGTTAAGGGACCATAACGATAAACTCCCCACGGAAGAAAAAACAGGCTTTTATGGGCTGGATGTATATAGTTTGTGGGAATCTATGGAATCTATTGTAGACTACCTGGAAAAAGAGGACCCTGAAACAGCCAAACTAGCTCAAGACGCGGTGCAATGTTTCGAACCTTTTAAAACCAGGGACTCATACGCCTCGGTGTTTTCTTCCTCTAATTCAGACTGTAAAAGTGAGGTGGTAGATCTGCTTCAGGAAGTCAGGAAAAAAGCCCATAGTTACGACCGGCAGGAAGAAGCTGGCTTAAATGCGGAATTGAATGCGCTGGTGATGGCAAATGCTGAAAAATATTACAAGGCCATGGCAGGCTTTGGGGATGATTCCTGGAATGTTCGGGACAGGCATATGGCTGAAACCCTGGACCGACTTATGAAACATCACGGAAAGGACGCCAAAGTAATAGTCTGGGAACACAACACCCACATCGGGGATGCCCGGGCCACCGATATGGCCGCCGATGGCCTGATCAACCTGGGGCAACTTGTTCGGGAACAACACCATGAAGACGGCGTGTGCCTGGTTGGATTCGGATCTTATTCGGGATCGGTGATAGCGGGAAAAAGATGGGGCGCCCCTATGGAAGAGATGAAGGTTCCTGAGGCTATCCGCGGAAGTGTAGAACAACTTTTGCACCGGGAGAGTCCACAGAATAAGCTTATCATTTTCGATGAAGATGAGCATTTAAAAGAAAGTTTTTCTGAAGAAATGGGACACCGGGCAATTGGGGTGGTTTACCATCCGGCTCACGAAAGGGGAAATTATGTGCCTTCCCGAATTTCAGACCGGTATGATGCGTTTTTATATATCGATAAAACCAGAGGCCTGCACCCTCTAAAAATTCATCCACATCCTGAGCTAACACCAGAAACCTATCCCTTCGGAATTTAATAATTGTACAACCAAAAAATAAAAGAATATGAGAACCTTAGATGAGATTACAGAAATACTTGGTGATGATGCTTCCTACTACCTGGATCACGTAAGTAAAAAAATATCCAAAGAAAGATTAACTGTGCCGGGGCCCAGAAGCATCGATAATTTTATAGAAAGCGACCGCAATCCTCAGGTGCTCAAAAGCCTTTCTCAGTTGTATAACCACGGCAACCTTGCCGGGACGGGATACCTGAATATTTTGCCCATAGACCAGGGAATTGAACATTCGGCGGCTTTTTCTTTTTACAAAAACCAGGATTATTTCGATCCCGAAAACATTATCAAACTGGCCCTTGAAGCAGGAAGCAACGGGGTTGCTACCACCTTTGGAGCACTAGGAATTCACGCCCGAAAATATGCACATAAAATTCCTTTCGTGGTGAAACTAAATCATAATGAACTACTCACCTATCCCAATAAATACGATCAGATCCCCTACGGAACGGTGAAAGAGGCCTGGAACCTGGGAGCTACCGCCGTGGGAGCTACAATTTATTTCGGATCTGAAGAAAGCAGCCGACAGATCCAGGAGATCGCCGTGGCCTTTGAGGAAGCACATCAACTGGGAATGGCTACTATTCTTTGGTGTTACACCAGAAACAATGATTTCAAAACCAAAAAAGAAGATTTCCATTCCGCTGCCGATCTTACCGGCCAGGCCAACCACCTGGGCGTAACCATCAAAGCCGATATTATCAAACAAAAACTGCCCGAAACCAATCAGGGATTCAAGAAAATTGACTTCGGAAAATATGATGACGCGATGTACGAAGAGCTCACTACAGATCACCCTATTGACCTTTGCAGGCTGCAGGTGGCCAATTGCTATATGGGCAAGATCGGCTTGATCAATTCAGGGGGAGGTTCTAAGGGAGAATCTGATGTGAAGGAAGCGGTTCGCACCGCGGTTGTAAATAAACGAGCAGGTGGATCAGGCTTGATCATGGGTAGAAAAGCCTTCCAGAGACCCTTAGCTGAAGGAGTTGATATTTTAAGAAGGGTACAGGATGTTTACCTCGAACCTCAGATTACTGTAGCCTAAACAAAGGTTAGAAGTACGAAATTAGAAGTACAAAGTTTGAAATACGGGAGTAAAATATTACTAAAATTCGTTATTTCTATACCGATTTCACCTTCAATTCTTTTCTAACCGGTTTTGGAGCGGCATTTAAAGGTTCTCCGTAGAGATCAAAGTCGGCGGCTTCTGTGATCTTTATTTCGTAAAATTCGCCGGTCTTGAGATAAGTGGACGTTGCGTCAATCAACACTTCATTATCCACATCGGGAGAGTCGAATTCGGTGCGGCCTACAAAGTAATTTCCTTCTTTACGGTCTATCACAACCTTGAAGGTCTGCCCTATCTTCTGCTGATTCAGTTCCCAGGAGATCTGGCTTTGAATTTCCATGATCTCGTTGGCGCGATCCTGCTTCACTTCCTGCGGTACATCGTCTTCAAGATTATAGGCGTGGGTATTTTCCTCGTGTGAATAGGTGAAACAACCAAGGCGTTCAAATCGCATGTCTTTCACCCATTCCTTGAGTTCCTGAAAATGTGCTTCAGTCTCTCCCGGATAGCCTACGATAAGCGTTGTTCTAATGGCCATTTCGGGTACAAATTTTCTGAAATCCTTCAGTAGCTTTGTGGTCTTCTCATGGGTAGTTCCGCGGCGCATGGACTTCAGCAATTCAGTAGAAATATGCTGCAAGGGAATATCCAGGTAATTACAAACCTTAGGCTCTCGTTTCATTACATCAAGCACATCCATAGGGAAGCCTGTAGGAAAAGCGTAATGCAACCTGATCCATTCGATGCCTTCTACCTTAACCAGGTTTTCCAGTAATTCAGCTAAATTTCTTTTTTTATAAATATCAAGTCCGTAATAGGTAAGGTCCTGCGCGATAAGGATAAGTTCCTTCACGCCGTTTTTCGCCAAATTTTTAGCTTCCTTCACCAGGTCTTCAATAGGCGTTGACTTGTGACCGCCTCGCATAAGCGGGATAGCACAAAAAGAACAAGGCCTGTCGCAACCTTCAGCAATTTTCAGAAAAGCGTAATTCTTTGGTGTAGTGGTAAGGCGTTCTCCTAAAAGCTCATGTTTATAATCAGCTTCCAGGGCTTTCAGTAATCCGGGAAGTTCGGTGGTTCCAAAATATTCGTCCACATCAGGGATCTCTTTCTGAAGATCGGGTTTGTAGCGCTCACTGAGGCAGCCGGTCACAAAAACCTTATCCACTTCCCCTTCTTCCTTCTGCTTTACATATTCAAGGATGGTATTTACAGATTCCTCCTTGGCGTTATCGATAAAACCACAGGTATTTATCACCACGATATTGCCGTCCTGCTCGTGCACGACGTCCTTTTTATTGGCCCGCAACTGCCCCATCAACACCTCGCTGTCGTAAACATTTTTACTACAACCAAGGGTTACCACATTGATCCTGTTCTTTTTAATCGACTTCGTCCTCATAGAATTCTGTTTTTCCTGCTTCGCTGAAAGCGGGTGCAAAGATACGATCTAAAATGAGAACTTCCACCTGATTCCTAAAAATGAAGGCACTACCCCTAAATGAGCGGATTTTGTATCTTCAAAACTTAAAATATCGAATTATGAAAAAGCTGTTCGCCCCCCTTCTTTTATTCCTTTTTATTAGTCAGAATATATTTTCCCAGCAACGCCTCCGAGATCTGGATATTGAGATCGGGGTGCTTCCCACCGGGCCGATGAACGCCATCACCGATGTGGAAGGTGTAAAGGTTGGGCACAGCAGTTTGATAAAAGGCGATTCGGTGTACACGGGAGTAACGGCCATCCTGCCTCACGGCGAAAATATCTTTCAGCAAAAAGTACCTGCAGCAATCTATATCGGTAATGGCTTTGGAAAACTAGCCGGCAGCAGTCAGGTGCAGGAACTTGGAAACCTGGAAACTCCGGTGATCCTCACCAATACCCTGAATGTAGCCACGGCCATGGATGCGGTGATAAAATATACATTGAATCAGAAGGGCAACGAAAATGTTTACTCGGTAAACGCGGTGGTAGGAGAAACCAACGACGGATTTCTCAACGATATACGCGGACAACATTTAACAATTGAAGATGTGCTTTCCGCCATAGAGAATGCGGACACAGAAAACACCGAAGAAGGAAATGTAGGTGCCGGCACAGGTACGGTAGCCTTTGGCTTTAAAGGAGGAATCGGAACAGCTTCCCGGAAACTTCCCGACAGTATGGGCGGATATACCCTGGGCGTGATGGTACAAAGCAATTTTGGTGGAGTGTTACAGATCGCCGGAGCACCAGTGGGTAAAGAACTGCAGCAGTTCAGTTTTAGCGATAAGCTGATGAACAATGCCGATGGCTCCTGCATGATTGTAGTGGCTACCGATGCTCCGCTGGACAGTCGGAACCTGGAACGCCTGGCTAAACGCGCTTTCCTGGGCATCGCCAAAACCGGCGGGATCGTCTCTAACGGCAGCGGGGATTATGTGATCGCTTTTTCCACTTCTGAAAAAGTGCGGGTGCCCTATAAAGTTAAAGGTGAGATCCAAAACCTGGAAGTAGTCCCCAACGATCTGATGTCGCCTTTATTCATGGCTGCCATTGAAGCCACTGAGGAAGCCATCTTAAACTCCCTGTTCATGGCCGAAACAACTCACGGCTATAATGGCAGCATTGAAGCTTTACCGATGGACAAGGTGTTGCCGGTGTTGAGGGAGTTTGGGGTTTTGAAGCATTGAGAATAAGATGGATTTATTGACTATTTAAGGATGAAAAATTACGATAAAACCTTAAATTTATATCAGTTCAAAAACATCCATAGCAAATTTATAACCTAAAATGAAGGACTTAAATCAATTAATAAATCAAAAAGTAATTGCAACTATCGAAAGTGATGACAGGGATTACGAAATTGAAGGCACTGTTCTAAACGTAGATATTAATGACCACTATTTTCATGAAAAAGGAGAACCTATTTATATAAGCGTATCAATCCAACCTACTACTGCACTACCGCCGGGTATTGACCTGAAAGAATTGCATGAAATACCTCTGGAGAATATTCGGAAAGCTTAAATAATGAATATCTTATTCCTGAATAGGGTTTAAACCCTATGCTTGCCTTCCCTGTTCATGGCCGAAAGCACCATGGCTATAATTTCCAGAGCATTTATCAACCAAAATGTTAAACACCTGTTAATAAGAATCCTGGTTCTATAAGTAAAATGGGGGTTTTAAGAATTATCTTAGCTGGGAACAGAATTCAAACAGCTGACATACCTCGATATAACCCTGGGATAATAATTGCCGTAGAAGTTAAAGAGGATAAGGATAGGTAAAAGATGTTGGTTATAATTAGAAATATTAAAATGGAACTACCAAAATATCATGAAACCTTCATCCCAATTTTAGAAATCCTAAATACCGTAGAATCCTTAAAAAGCAGAGAATTAGCATCACGAGTCCGTGACCTTTATTATTCTGATTTACCCCAAGAGTTACTTAATCAGAAGACTAGTTCTGGTGCTAATGTCTTACTTGATAGAATTCTTTGGGGTAAGTCATATCTAAAAATGGCAAAATTTGTTTCATACCCGAAAAGAGGTGAGGTTCAAATTACCGAAAAAGGAAAACAAATTCTTAATAAAGGTCAATTGCCGTTACACAAACTTCAAAACGATCAAGATTTCATTAACCATCGAAAATCCGTAAAAAGCGATAAAGAAAATGAAATTGATCTTGACACTGTGAATGTAGAAAATGCTTCACCACAAGATTTAATAGATTCTGGATTTTCATCTATTGAAACAGAAGTGAAAACTGAACTTTTAGAAAAACTGAAGGATATAGACCCGTATTATTTCGAGAAAGTCATACTTATCCTTCTAAAGAAAATGGGATATGGTGATTTTATCGAAACTTCAAAATCAGGTGATGGTGGAATCGATGGTATTATTAACGAAGACAAACTAGGTCTTGAAAAGATTTATACACAAGCAAAACGTTACAATGAAAATAAAGTACGTGAAAAAGATATAAGAAACTTTATTGGAGCAATGAGTGGAGATACGAGCAAAGGAGTTTTTATAACAACATCAACTTTTGATAATTTTGCAGTTAAGAAGGCAAAAGAAGCACACCATTCAATCATATTAATTGACGGAGCAAAATTGGTTGATTTGATGCTTCAATATAATGTAGGTGTTCAAGTAAAAACTGTTTATGAAGTAAAGGAAATTGACAGCGATTTTTTCGAAGGAGAATAATTATGATAAAAAATCGGCTTTACTTAAATGAAAGAAAAGTGCAAATTTGTATGATGCAGTGAAGAAAAAAACAGGTAAAAATTTTGAAAAATTAGCAGAATCAATTTTTAAAAAACTGGTTAAAAATCCAGAATTTGAAAAAGTTGAACATAATGTTTTGATAGAAGGTCCAGATGGAAAAAGACAAATTGATGTTTTAGTTAAAAGCGAAACAGTTGGGCAAACATTGTTTACCGCCATAGAATGTAAAGATTATAATAGGAAATTATCAGTTTCTGTATTAGATGCATTTCACTCTAAACTAAGGGATATAAATGCTAATAAAGGAATACTCATATCGAGAAACGGGTTCTCATCTCAAGTTATTTCTAAAGCTAAAAGAAAAGGTATAACCTTATGCACGGCTGATGAAACAGAAAATGAAAATTGGGAATCAATAATAGATTTACCAATAATTCTAGAGGAGCTACATCTCTTAGATTTTAATATTAATATTAAGTACAGCAGTCTTTTTGAAAGTAAAATTAATATTGATAGCATTCTTCAAATAAATGGATTAGAAGTAGTCGAGTTTATAAAGAATAAGTGGAAAAATGATCAATTTGAATCAGCTCATGATGAGGAATCCAACTCATTTATTTTTCCTGAATTTAATGAGCCTTTAACTTCTAAAACTAATAATGGGTATGAAGTTCCAATTTTGTCATTAACGATAACTGCAAAAATCAAAAAAGATTTCTATCTAACATCAACTTCCAAAGTAAAAAACACTCAGATTTTAAATAATATAAGTGAGGGGAAAAAGAATGTTTTTATTGATGTGAAATCTATAAAAGATAAAAAATTTCCTGTTCAAAAGATTTCAAAAAGCGATTTAGTCAACCTTCCGGACAACTGGCCAGCAATCCGAATATTGCCACATTTAAATGTAACTAAAGAAAATTTCAGATTTAATGAAACCAAGGAAAATGACTGAGTTCAGCTAAGGTTTGTAAGCCTCTACTCCCCCCTCGTCTCCTTTACAAAAACCTCCTGCAATTTCCTGGTGATCTCATCTTTTTTAGCGGTAAAAACTTTCTTGTCTTTATAGGTAATCGAGTCTACTTTCATGATCTGGGTGGTGGTTCCGGTGAGAAAAACCTCCTCTACCTCTACCAGTTCATCCAGGTGTACTCTTTCTTCTTTTACTTTGAGATCGAGGTCACGGGCAAGGTCCAGCACCACCTGTCGTGTTATTCCGGAGAGGATGTTATGTCCTTCGGGATGGGTAAAGAGTGTACCTTGTTTCACAAAGAAGATACTGCTGTGGGAGCCTTCGGTGAACCAGCCGTTCCGGATGAGCAGGTTTTCATTAAAACCATTTGAGATCGCTTCTTCATTGGCGCGAATATTAGCTAATAGAGAAATAGATTTAATATCACAGCGGTGCCAGCGCAAGTCTTTGGTAACGCTTACCTTCCAGCTTTTTTCCTCAAAACCCTCCAGCTTTACCGGATAAGCATAAAGCAAAACGGTGGGCCTGGCATCTTCAGGATAATAATGCGTCCTGGGGGCCACCCCGCGGGTAACCTGCATATACACCGCGCAATCTTCGGTTGAGAGTTTTGCCCGCTCTATGGCTTCATAAATAACTTCTTCCAGAGAAAATGCGTCAAAATCAAGGCTTATCTCATCCAAACAGTACTGCAGGCGCTGCAAATGCTCCTTCAGCTTAAAGTCTTTTCCCTTATAAAACGGACTTACCTCATAGATCCCATCGCCCAGCATAAAGCCACGGTCAAAGACAGAGATTTGAGCCTTTTCAGGCTTTAGCCAGCTGCCGTTCAGGTAAACTTCTTTGGGATAGGGTTTTTCAGCTTTCACGGTGGGATGGTCTAATGTATAATGATTATAAAATAATTGCTCTTCAATAGATAAGGTAAAAATCGGAAAATACTCAGGGAATCAGCTTAAAAAAAAGATAATGTTTTTAGGTTTTCTTTAGCGTCACCCTGTCTCGATCTTTATCCGGACTTATTAAAGGAGTGAGAAATAAATCCCAGCAGGATGAGATTCCGGTTCAGGCCCGGAATGAAGTTCATTTCCCAGGCGTCACCCTGAACTTGTTTCAGGGTCTCATAAGAGTGAGATGGAAAATTCCAAAAAAAACTCAGCAGGATGAGATTCCGGGTCAAGCCCAAAATGGCGTTTGCTTTTGAGGTCTTGCTTCAGGTCATCCGAACTACAGAGACGGAAAGACGATAGAATTTACCCCCCGAAATAACTTTCAATAGCAATCATCCAGTCCTGTTCAAAATAGCGCACCAGGCTTATCACGA
>NZ_JBEPWD010000049.1:0-14474 GCF_041642575.1 Salegentibacter sp.
GTGTGTGCCTTATAATATAGACGGGAAGAACCGGTTAATCCCATGGCCAGGACCAGGAAAAGAATGCTATAGACGAGGTTTATGTGGTAATGTATACTTAGACCTGCCAGAAACATTGTTAGGCCCGCAAGGCCCATCATATGAAGGCTTATCTTTAATTTAAAAACTGCAAAGAAATACGCCAGGATTACTGAAGCCAGGATTCCTGCAAAGTAAAAATAGAGGGAAGGGTAATTATAAACGTTCAGGATCTGCTTGAGTACCATGAGCAGCAGTAAAATAAAAAAGAACAGAGGCCACCTGCGCTCGCTGGCATCTTGCATAAAAATGCTGTCCACTTTCCGAAGATTTCTTAAAAGAAAATAAAAAACAATGGGAATGAAAATGGTAAGAATAGCAATGGCAAGAAGTTTAGCCTGAATTACCCCCGAAGGAAAAAACCGAGGGGTTATTATGAAATAGAATAAACTTCCCGCTAACGGCATCCAGATAGGATGAAAAATATACGAAGCGCTTTTTAAAAGAACTTTCATTAAATTTCCTTTCGTAAACGAGCCACCGGAATATCAAGTTGTTCTCTGTATTTTGCTACCGTACGACGTGCAATTGGATATCCCTTGTCTTTTAATACTTTAGCGAGTTTTTCATCGGTTAAAGGCTTTCTTTTGTTTTCTTCTTCAATAGACATCTCCAAAATCTTTTTGATCTCCCGGGTAGATACATCTTCGCCCTGGTCATTCTTCATCGATTCTGAAAAGAATTCCTTTATCAGCTTGGTTCCATAGGGTGTGTCTACGTATTTGCTGTTGGCTACCCTGGAAACCGTGGAAACATCCATTCCAATTTCATCGGCAATATCCTTGAGGATCATTGGTCGGAGGTTTCGCTCATCTCCGGTAAGGAAATACTCCTTCTGGTAGTTCATAATAGAGCTCATTGTAACCATAAGAGTTTGCTGGCGCTGTTTAATAGCTTCGATGAACCATTTAGCTGAATCAAGTTTTTGTTTGATGAACATCACCGCGTCCTTTTGATCCTTGGTCTTTTCTTTAGATTCTTTGTAGCCTTTCAGCATGTCGCTGTAATCCCGTGAAACGTGCATCTGCGGTGCATTTCGCCCGTTCAGGGTTAATTCTAATTCGCCATCTACAATTTTAATAGTGAAATCGGGGATCACGTGTTCTACCATTCTGGTATTTCCCGAGTATGAACCACCGGGTTTTGGATTCAGATGTTCGATCACTTCAATAGCTTCCCTGAGCTCATCTTCACTTATGTCGTGACGCGAAAGCAGCTTTTTATAATGTTTTTTGCTGAAAAGATCGAATGACCTGTCCAGAATATCTGTCGCGAGTTGAACGCCTTTAGTTGGTTCCTTTCGGTCCAATTGAAGTAGCAAACACTCCTGAAGTGAACGTGCACCAACCCCGGCGGGATCCAATTCCTGGACTTTCTCCAAAACACTCTCAACCGATTTTTCATCGGTATAGACATTTTGAGTAAAAGCCAGATCATCTACCACGTCCTGGAGTTCCCTTCTTAAATATCCGCTTTCATCAATACTTCCCACAAGAAAATCTGCGATCTCCTGTTCGGTTTCGGTAAACCTTAGGGTGCTAAGCTGAGTTTTTAAATATTGGGTAAATGAGGTACCCGAAGCATAGGGGACGCTTTTTTCTTCATCATCAGCACTGTAATTATTAGCCTGAAGCCTGTAATTAGGAATTTCATCATCGCTTAGATATTCATCCACATCAATTTCGGTCTCTATACTTTCATTTCCGAAGTCATCATCTTCTGCGTTCTCATTTGATAAATCAGCATCATAGTCATCTTCAACCTCATTTTTTCCATCTTCCAGGGCAGGGTTTTCCTCTAATTCTTCCTTTACCCGTTGCTCAAAAGCCTGGGTGGGAAGCTGAATTAATTTCATCAGCTGAATTTGCTGAGGAGATAGCTTCTGTGAGAGTTTTAGATTTAATTGTTGTTTAAGCATATAAAATATTTGACCTTTTACAAAAATAAGCAAAACAACGCTACACAAGCTTTGGCACAGTAAGTGATTGTGGTAAAATTTTGTTAAGTAAGCTTACTTTGATCTTTAATTTTTATGAATCTTTTGGGAGGTGCGACTGCAATATTAATCCATTCCTGTGTTTTCGGATGCTGAAATTTCAAGGTAGTCGCCGCAAGAAATAATTCTTTTTGATCCAGCAGATTATTTTCCAGCCCATATAATTTATCGCCCACGATTGGAAAACCGGCACGAGACAAGTGAATTCTAATTTGATGAGTACGTCCTGTTTTGGGAATAGCTGAAACCAGAGTAAGGTTAACCCCATTATATCGAAAGGATTTAATCAAGTGAATTTCGGTTTCAGAAGTCTTACCTTCTATATCATCCTGACACACATTCTGCTTCGGAAAAATGCCATGAACCAAAGCGGTATATATTTTCTGAATTTTCTTTTCTTCGAAATCTCTGTGAAGTCTGCGAAGGCTTTCGCCCGTTTTTGCGATCAGCAGGAGGCCCGAAGTCGCATTATCCAGCCGGTGAGCCGGTTGTGGTGCCGGGAGCGCTGTGGAGGCTTCTGAAGGCTCTAAATTAAAAGGAAGCGCATTGGTGATGGTTTTGAAATAATTCCCGCTGGTGGGAAATCCGGCCGGTTTATTTACAACTGCAATATGATCGTCTTCAAAAAGGATCTCAAGGTTTAAGCTGAATATTTTTTTAGGGGCCTCCTGTCCAAAAAGTTCTATTTTATGCCCTTCTTTTATCCAGTCTCCGGTATTTGCGGCTTCGCCATCAATTTTAATTTCACCGCGTTTTATTGCTTTTTTGATGCTGCTTTTTGTAGGTGCGGCTTTGAAGATAGAAACCGCATATTCCTGCAACCGAATATCTTTAACGCCTGCAGGAACAATATGGGTTTCAATGAGTTTCAAATATTAAAATTCAGCGTTTTGTGGGGTTCTTGGGAAAGGTATAACATCTCTGATGTTGCCCATGCCTGTTACAAACTGTACCAGACGTTCAAAACCGAGTCCAAAACCACTGTGAACACAGGTACCGAACTTTCTGGTATCGAGGTACCACCAAAGTTCTTGCTCGTCGATATCGAGTTCTTTCATCTTGTTTTGCAATACGTCAAGACGCTCCTCTCTTTGTGAACCGCCAACGATCTCTCCAATTCCCGGGAAAAGGATATCCATAGCCCGTACAGTTTTTCCGTCTTCATTAAGGCGCATATAGAATGCCTTGATATTCGCCGGATAATCAAACAGGATCACAGGACATTTAAAGTGTTTTTCTACAAGGAAACGTTCATGTTCACTCTGTAGATCGGCGCCCCATTCTTCAATTACATAATTAAATTTCTTCTTTTTATTAGGCTTGCTGTTCTTTAATATCTCGATCGCTTCGGTATAGCTTACCCTCTTAAAGTTATTATCCAAAACAAAATGCAGTTTTTCCAGTAGGCTCATATCACTGCGTTCATTTTGTGGTTTAGATTTATCTTCGTTTTCAAGTCTTTGCGCTAAAAACTCCAGATCATCCGTACAATTTTCCAGAACGTATCTTAAGACATATTTGATGAAATCTTCGGCTAAATCCATATTGCCATCCAGATCACAGAAGGCCACTTCAGGCTCAATCATCCAGAACTCTGCAAGGTGTCTTGACGTATTTGAATTTTCTGCCCTGAAAGTTGGTCCAAATGTGTAAACCTGGCCGAGTCCGAGCGCATAAGCTTCTGCTTCCAGTTGGCCCGAAACAGTTAAATTGGTTTCTTTTCCGAAGAAATCCTTTTTATAATCTATACTACCGTCTTCCTTTTTTGGAGGATTCTTTAAATCAAAGGCGGTCACTTTAAACATTTCCCCGGCTCCTTCAGCATCACTTCCGGTGATTATTGGGGTATTTACATAATGGAAATTATTTTGCTGAAAATAACTGTGTACGGCAAAAGATAGTTTGGAACGTACGCGCATCACAGCGCCAAAAGTATTGGTGCGAACTCTTAGGTGAGCCTGCTCACGAAGTTTTTCAAGGCTGTGGCGTTTTGGAGAAAGGATGGTTAGTTTTACATCTTCGGGATTGGCATCGCCGAGAATCTCCAGTTCCTTAACTTCAATTTCTACACGTTGCTGACTGCCTTCACTTTCTTTTAGTGTGCCAAGAACCCGTATGGCTGCTCCAACCGTAACCCTTTTTAAGAGTTCTTCATTGAAATTTTCGAAATCTACAACACACTGAAGGTTGTTGATGGTTGAACCATCGTTCATCGCGATAAAGCGATTGCTCCTGAATGAGCGTACCCAACCTTTCACTTCAAATTCCTGTAAAAACTGATTGCTGTCTAATATATCAGCAATTTTTGCGTGTATCATGTATGTTAGATTTAGAAAGAAACAAAGATAATTTTTCCATTTATGCTTACCAAGTAAGCGTTTTATTTTGAACGCCTTTCGGCTTAATTAATTTATTCGGGGTGATTGCGTTCTTCTTTTAGGATCTCCTCTTCATCCTCTTCGGTTTCAATGATCTTCATGGAGGGTTCTTTCATCACTTCCTTATTGGCTATGCTTCTCTCCAGGGATAATAAAAGCGATGGTAATAATAAAAGATTGGAGAGCATGGCAAAAAGCAAAGTTGCAGAAACTAGTCCTCCCAGTGCGACAGTTCCACCATAACTGCTTATCATAAATACCGAGAATCCGAAGAAAAGCACAATGGAGGTGTAAAACATACTCACTCCGGTTTCCCTAAGTGCCGCATATACCGAACGTTTTATCTTCCAGTTGTTGGCCTTGAGCTCCTGCCTGTATTTTGCAAGAAAATGTATGGTGTCATCTACTGAAATCCCGAAAGCAATACTGAAAACGAGTATGGTAGAGGGTTTTATAGGAACGCCCAGGAAACCCATCATTCCCGCAGTAATTAAAAGCGGGAGCAGGTTTGGAACCAGGGAAACCAGGATCATTCTGAAAGACCTGAACATCCAGGCCATGAAGAGAGCGATGAGGAAAATAGCCAGAGAAAGCGAGATCACCAGGTTTTTCACAAGGTAATTAGTTCCTTTTTGGAAGATTAGCGCTTTACCGGTTAATGAAACCTCATATTGCTCTTCCGGGAATATCTTGTTGATCTCCGGTAAGAGATTCTCTTCTATGCGTTCCATCTTATCGGTGCCAATATCCTTCATGAATGTAGTGATGCGAGCATATTGACCGGTGGAATCCACATAGGAATTCAATAGGTTTTCTCCAGCATTCATCCCTTTGGTGTAAGGCATGATGAAATTTTGTTCCTGGGAGGTAGGAAGCTGAAAGTACTTAGGATTTCCATTGTAATACGCCTGCTTGGTATATTTCACTAAACGTACAACCGAGAGCGGTTTAGAAAGCTCGGGGACATCGCCAATTTCTTCTTCCAGTCGTTCCAGTCGTTTAAGGGTAGAGAGTTTCATTACACCCTTAGGACGTTTGGTGTCTACGAGAATTTCCATGGGCATCACGCCATCGAACTCTTCTTCAAAAAACTTAATATCCTGAAAGAAGGTAGCTTCCTGTGGCATATCCTCAAGTAAACTCCCTGAAATTTTTATGGTGTAAATTCCAATAATACTAACTGCAAGTAAAAGCACCGAAATAATATAAATTGCTATTCTGTGGTGTCTTACCATGCGTTCCGTCCAGTCTACAAAACCTCCAATCCATCTTTTGTTTAAATGTTTAAGGTGCTTGTCTTTAGGAACAGACATATAGCTGTAAATTATTGGAATGATTAACAGGCTGAGCACAAAAATTGCCAGAATATTTATAGAAGCTACCAAACCAAATTCCTTCAGCAAGGTGCTGTCAGTAAGTATAAAGGTTGCAAAACCTGAAGCCGTGGTAACATTGGTCATCAGGGTGGCATTCCCCACTTTGGTGATTACGCGCTGAAGTGATTTTGCCTGATTTCCGTGTTTTTTAATTTCCTGCTGATATTTATTGATAAGGAAAATACAGTTAGGAATCCCGATCACAATAATAAGCGGTGGAATTAAAGCGGTAAGAACGGTTATCTCATAATGCAACAGCCCAATAACTCCAAAAGCCCACATTACCCCAATACAAACAGTTATCATAGAAATTACCGTGGCGCGAATCGATCGGAAGAAGAAAAAGAAAATAAGTGATGTTACACTTAGCGCGGCCAGGATGAAAAGCCCAATTTCATCAATGATATTCTGTGAATTAAGGGTTCTTATGTAGGGCATTCCCGAGACCTTCACATCAATTTCGTGCACTTCCTCAAATTCCCGGATGAGTGGGCGGAGCTTTTCAAGGACGAAATCTTTTCTCTCTTCAGAATTTACTATCTCTTTATTGATATAAAGCGCCGATTGGATAGTATTCGAATGCGAACTGTAAACAAGGTTCTCGTAGAAAGGCAGGGCGGTAAAAAGTTCGTCTTCATATGCTTTTAGCTGCTTTCTATCGGGATTTTCTTCATCGATAAAAGGAACCATTTCAAAGCGGTTGGGATCGTTGAACTTTTCCAGCTTCTTTAAATTGCTTACAGAAATTACATAATCTACTTCCGAATAATTTTCCAGTTCTTCATTTAAAGCTGTCCAGGCTTCAAACTTTTCCGGAGTAAATAAGGTGGAATCCTTAACCCCAAGGATCACCAGATTGCCTTCTTCTCCAAAAGTGTCAAGAAAATTATTATATGTAATATTAGCCTCATGATCATCCGGCAGCAAATTGGCCTCGGTATAGGAAAACTGCATATTTTTCCATTGGGTAGCCAAAAACGCAGTGGCAGCCACTACCAATAGAATAATTATAATTCGGTTACGAAGAATCATCCTCGCAAGAGAATTCCAAAAACCAAAGCTGAAAATCCTGGACATAGGTAAAATTTAAGCGAGTGCAAAGGTATAAAAAGCCACACTAAATAGTAGGGTTTTAGTATTTAAAGTAAGGCCTTAGATCTGTAGCTGAAAGGTGAATTTAAACGCAAAATTCTGTTTGAAACCCGGCAGGTTATAACCGCCATATCGGTAAGCGGTTCCGAGCCCAAAACCGGCCAGAATATTGTTTAGCTCCAGTCCTGCTTCTGAGTAAACGTGATCCAGGGTATTGAAGGAAATATTCGCATGATCCTCAGGATTTTTAAATGAACCTATGGCATGGCGGGAAATGATTACAAATTCAGGTTTCATAAACCTATTAAGCTCCATTGGTCTGAACTGGTGCTTAATATGAAGCATCGCCTGGCGGTCGCTGAAGAATTCATTGTAATACATGGTTTCAAAGCTCGTGTGCCCTGCTACTGAGAAACGGCCCAGTATGTCCGGTTGTTGTCCATTGTTGGGAAAAGCGTGAAAAGCATGGGTGAGTGGGATGTCACCTGTAGCATAATTTCCTTCCAGGATGAATTCAGTACGGGATCTGTCTAGTCTTTTAATTTCATGTTCTATTTTTAATCCCGCTTTGGTGAAACTAAGATCCCCATTCATTAAACCTGAAAAAGCCTGGCTGATCTGCCCTGTGAATTTAGGATATCCCTTTTCAATCAGGATATTACTTGTTGGGGTCTTTAAAAATCTTGCAAATGGCCGCCATAAAAAAGAAAAAGTGGCCTGGCTGAGCTTATAATCACTTAGCTGTTGCCCCTCATAGATATAGGCATAATCCCGGATGTTTTCTATCTGGCTATGACTTAATTGCAATTCGCTGTTAAGCCTGGAAGTAAAGCGGTGGGTGAGGCTCCCGCTAAATGTTTTGTCAGTATAGAAGAAACTAATATTCACAAAACGGGGTTCAACGATCGAGAATTCGTTAATGCCCTGCAGATAATTAAAACTCCCCACTTCAATGATATCGCTGGTGTAATTTAGTTTAAGATTGGTGCCACTTGGTTGATGAAGGGCTATTTTGGTGCCCAGACCATATTTAAAAACTTCATCTTTGAACCCATAAACAGCATAACCATTAAGGTTGAAATTATCTGAAATTCTATTATTGGTCTTTCCCCCAAACCCAAGGCGCAACCCTTCGTAGTTATTATATTTAAAGAATTTTCCCAGGTCAAAATCCCAGAAACCAACAGGGTAGAACCCAGAGGTGATTGTATTTTTTATTTCTATCTGGCGTTCTACATTTTTTTCATTTACCAGATCAACAACTCTCTTTTCTAAAACTTCATCCCCATAGGTATAGGCTTGTTGCCGGTTTTTCTTCCAGAAATCTTCACTGGGATTAAACGCCTCCGATAAGACCTCTACCTGCGCAGAAGGATCTTCTATTTTCTCTCCCCAATTGAGCTGAATTCCATAATTAGTAGAAGTAGAAGTAAGGAAGAGACCGGGTTCTGTATCATCTCCCGAAAGCACCGTGCTAATAATATCTCCTCCTCCCTGGAGGCGGCCCGTAGAGATCACGCCACCAAAAACCGAAATATCTTTCCCGCCGCTACCCGGCCTTATTCGGGTATTTTGTTCTTTCGGAAACCAGAGATTTTCCTGCTCAAAATATTGATATTCCTGTTCCGTTTCAAGTTTAATAGCACCCAGCAACTGCGCTTTGAACTTCTGAATAGCATAACTCGTGGTATCCAGGTATAAAATTCCTTCCAATCCGGCGACGGCCTGTTTCCGTTTTGGTTTAAAATAAACCATATAAGCCGGTCTCTCGGTGCTGGTAGTATCCAGGATCCTGTACTCATAATTTTTAAAAGCCTTTTTGGAAAGCGGCCCGGCATATTCGGTTTCAAAGATGTTGTAATCTTTTTTATAGAGAGAAAACGGATTTACCGAAAGCATCAGCATTTCATAAACCGGTTTACTAAAGCCTGTATTTTTCATTCCTAAAACCACTTCTTTCAGATCCTTTCCCTTCTCGAATCGATATTCTGATGTTTTTTCTGAAAAATAAGCGGCTCCGGTTTTGATAATCGTTTCAACTTCCAGCATTGTACTGTCGGTATCCAGGCTTAAAAGATTGTTTTCATTGTCGATTAAGAATTTGTTGTAGCTTCTGAAGCTAAAAGAATTCAGAGCTTTTTCGGGATCATTCTGGACGCGGTTGGCAATGGCTTTTCTGATGATCCTGTTGGCAGGATTCTCTTCTGAATCCAATAAAATAGCGTCCAGGGTTTCAGTAAAAGGCTTCAGCCGGATAAGGATAAATTCTGTTGCGGCAGAAAGCTCTATAGTTCGGGGGGAATAACCAACATAGGAAATGGTGGCTTCGGTAAGAGATTTCTTCAGATTAATGGAAAAGGACCCGTCAATATTGGTAAGGCTGGTAGGTTGATCCTGAATAGAGATTTTTGCATAAGGGAGCGGTTCACCGGTTGCAGAATTTACAACCCGTCCCGAAATTTGATGTTGTGCAACAGCATTAGAAAAAGAAACAATACAAACGAAAGCGAGGAAGAGGCAGTGACGCATATTATTTCTTTATTGGTTAGGTTAAATTTCTGCAATATTAGCCTAAAATAAAAATTGTCAGACAGGCATGGCTATGCTTATCTGACAATTGTATGTTAAATTAAGGAGTGTCTTGTTTTTAAACAGTCATGATCTCCTTCTCTTTAACCTCGAGAATTCTATCAATTTGTGCGATATATGTGTCTGTTAATTCCTGTACTTCGTCTTCAGAAGCTTTAAGGAGATCCTCAGAAATATCCAGCTTTTTAAGTTCCTGATTAGCCGATTTACGATCATTGCGGACTCCAACTTTAGCGTCTTCAGCTTCAGCTTTTGCTTGTTTAGTAAGCTGTTTTCTTCTTTCTTCGGTTAATGGCGGAACGCTTATGATTACATTTTCACCATTGTTCATTGGGTTAAACCCAAGATTAGCCTGCATAATCCCTCTTTCGATCTCAGTAATAAGGCTTTTTTCAAAAGGCTGGATAGAAATGGTTCGGGCATCAGGTGTGTTTACATTGGCCACTTGATTAAGTGGGGTTTGAGAACCGTAGTACTCTACCATCACACCGCCAACCATCGATGGACTGGCTTTCCCGGCCCTGATGTTTGCTAATTGTTTTTTAAGGTGAGAAATGGCTTTTTCCATCCCTTCTTTGGTGCTATCAATAATGAATTCAATTTCGTCTTCCATCTTTTTAAAGTTTAAAATGCAGGTTTTTTTTGAACTATAGATTTACTTTTGTTCCTATATTTTCACCGGTTACTACTTTTAAAAGGTTTCCGGGGGTATTCATATCAAAAACTATAATGGGTAAATCGTTTTCCTGGCTTAACGTAAAGGCAGTTGTATCCATTACTTTAAGGCCTTTTCGAATTACGTCGTCAAAGGTAATATAATCAAATTTTGTTGCTTTGGCATCGATTTCAGGATCGGCTGTGTAGATACCGTCTACGCGGGTGCCTTTAAGAATAACATCAGCGTGAATTTCTATGGCTCTAAGCACCGCTGCAGAATCTGTGGTGAAATATGGGTTTCCGGTTCCTCCTCCGAAAATTACTACCCTGCCTTTTTCAAGATGTCTTATCGCTCGTCTTCTTATAAATGGTTCAGCTACTTCATTGATATGAATTGCGGATTGCAGGCGGGTCTGAACCTCGGCGTCTTCTAGGGCGCCCTGGAGGGCAAGCCCGTTTATTACCGTGGCAAGCATCCCCATATGATCTCCCTGAACGCGGTCCATACCTTTGCTGGCTCCGGCAACACCTCTAAAAATATTTCCGCCTCCAATCACAATAGCTACTTCAACACCTTTATCGGTGACAGTTTTTATCTCAGTAGCATATTCTGCCAACCGCTCTGGGTCAATGCCATATTGACGGTTTCCCATTAATGCTTCTCCCGATAATTTTAAAAGTATTCTTTTATACTGCATAGCTGCTTTATAATTAATTGCTGCAAATATAGGTATTATCTTAAAGTGATAAATAAGGTTTTTGAACGGATTCTTTTATTCAACCCGTGCAAATGATCTGGTGTTATGTGGCGAGGTTTTTGCTATATTTGAAGTTCTAAAAAAAATAAATTGATTAGGAAATGATAGGATATTATATAATTGCCGGTGTACTATTTATAGTTAGTATGTATGTGAGCAATAAACTAAAGAGTAAATTCAAGAAATACTCTAAAGTTCATTTGCAAAACGGTATGAGTGGAAAAGAAATTGCTGAAAGGATGTTGAGCGATAATGGAATTCATGATGTAAAAGTCATTTCCACCCCTGGAATGCTTACCGACCATTACAACCCGCAGAAGAAAACCATAAACTTAAGCGAAGGAGTTTTTACCCAGCGAAACGCAGCTGCAGCGGCCGTTGCAGCTCATGAAACGGGGCACGCTATACAGCATGCCCAGGCCTACAGCTGGTTACAATTGCGTAGCCAACTTGTGCCTGTAGTAAGCGTGGCCTCCAGATTTTCCCAATGGGTGATCTTTGGTGGATTAATGTTAATGATGACCACAGCGATGGGCAGCACTATTTTGTTAATAGGAATTATTCTTTATGGTATGGGTACCCTCTTTAGCTTTGTAACTCTTCCGGTTGAATATGATGCCAGTAAGCGAGCTTTAGTATGGTTAGAAAATGAAAATATGCTTTCCACTCAGGAACACGATGCCGCTGAAGATTCCTTAAAATGGGCAGCACGTACCTACGTAGTAGCCGCGGTTGGTTCTTTGGCTACCTTGCTATACTTTCTTAGTATCTATATGGGAAGGGATTAAATATACTAATGGTTAAACCCAAAATAAAGAAAGGCCGTCTGAATAAGACGGCCTTTTCTATTTTGACAAAGAAGAAAATCTTTTGTTTAGCCTGGCTTTAGCTTAATTAGATTTCCGGATTTTCTTTGTCCACTCAAACAAACTAAAATTATTTACGGTAGTTTCTGTTTTCCCTGTTGTGAGCTTTGCGTTCTCTTTTGGTCATGTTTTCTGTCCAGGTTGCAAATTGCTCTTCTGTGAGAATCTCTTTCATCTTTTCCCGATGTTCTTCGCGTTTTTCAACCCGTAGATTTCTTCCTTCTGAACGTTTTGCTCTGGCAGTTGCGTTCTTAGTTCGGGCTTCTTTTTTTTCGGCTTTGTATTCTTCTCTTTCTTTAGCTTGTTCAGTAAAAAGCTTTTTTATTTCCTCTTGTTGGTCCTGAGTCAGGTCTAATTCAGAGTTCATTTTTTGGGTCTTAAGGCTAGCTCTTTCTTCCGCAGTCATTTCTACGCGATCCTGATGGGCTTTCTTGTGCTTTCTTTCCTGTGCAAAAGCTGAAACCGATATCATCAGCACAAGGATTAAACTTATCTTTTTCATAGTATCTTATTTTTGTTATTAAGACTCCCAAAAGTGGGATAGGTTTAATAGAAAAGCAAAAGGCCTGCCAAAAAATCGGCAGGCCTTTAAGCAATTTAACAAATACCTTGTAATCTGAATATTATTTTATAGGATTCAAAATAAGATCTATTCTTTCTAATGCATCCTGAAGGTGATATCTGGTAATTGTGTCTCCAGTTCTGTTAATGGCATTTCTAATCTGGCGTTCCAGGGTTTTAAGTTCCCCACGAACTACAGGACGAATATCACTTTGTGCAACATTTACATCACTCCTGGAAGACCAGGCACGCATACGGGCTGGAATTTGAGGTTGTTCTTCAGTCATTAAATATTCCATTCTGTCGATATAGGCACGCTGAAGATTTCTTCGATAACGATCAACTTCTTGTCCACTGGCTAATTCACTAAAAATTCCTTTACGTACATCTCCCATCATGTCTAACAGGCCATAAGCCTCGTCACCATTAATTTCTTCATTTTCCATTAGACGAGCCATTCGACCGAAATCAAGGATATTATTCAAGGTGCGAACCTGGAAGTTTCTGATTCGTTCAATATTACCATCGAATTCAATTTTATTGAAAATCTCCTGGTCTATAAGCCATTCAGGGGTTGTAAAGAGTTGATTGTGTAAAAACTGCATCGCTCTTTCCTGGTCCTCAGTATCCACATGAGTATATACTGCACCTTCCTGGTCATAGGTTTTATAATATTCGTAAACACCACCAATGTTTGCAGCAACATGGCCCATATAACGATTATATTGTCCAAGAACCTGCGTGTAAAGGTCGTCAAGGTCTTCATAGTTTTTACCGTCTTCCGCTGTCCATTCAATTAGTTTGGGAACAATGCGTTTCAGGTTTTTAATTCCGTACTCACTTGCAAGCATGGCATCATCTCCAAGATCTTCAGTTTGTGAACTCGGATCAATAACTCCGCCACCTTGTTGTCTTCCGAAGCGATAAAGCGGGTCTCCTGCTTTCTCCAGAATCCATTGGTCAAGGACTTCTTTCTCCTCTTCAGGTGTTTTATCCAGAATTGGCTTGTAACCCCATTTGATTGCATATTTATCATATGGCCCAATATTCGGCATTAAGGCGACATCTCCATCTCCTGGCTGGGCAATGTAATTGAAACGAGCATAATCCATTATTGAAGGTGCAGTTCCAAATTCATCGGTGAACTCGGGATCACGTAATTTTTCTACGGGATATGCAACGCTACTTCCCATATTGTGTGGTAATCCAATAGTATGGCCAACTTCATGAGCCGATACAAAACGGATTAATCTACCCATAACTTCATCTTCGAATTCGGGAGTTTGGGCGTCTTCGTTAATGGCAGCAGTTTGTACAAAGAACCAGTTTCTAAGTAAGGTCATCACGTTGTGATACCAGTTGATATCCGATTCAAGAATCTCTCCTGATCGTGGATCACTAACATGAGGTCCGTTAGCATTTGGAATAGGAGAGGCCAGGTATCTCACTACCGAATAGCGAACATCTTCAGGGCTCCAATCCGGATCTTCCTCTTTGCTTGGCGGATCTTTTGCTATAATCGCGTTTTTAAAACCTGCTTCCTCAAATGCTACCTGCCAGTCTTCAATACCCTGCTTAATATAAGGTCTCCATTTCTCGGGAGTGGCACGGTCTATATAATATACAATGGGTTCTTTAGGTTCTACTAATTCCCCACGTTCAAATTTTTCTTTGTCTTCTTCCTTAACTTCAAGTCTCCAGCGATCAAGGTATTTTACCTCTTTACTCTTATGGTCTTCCAATCCGTAATCGACCTGTCCGCGGGCAAACCATCCCACGCGTTGGTCGAAATATCTGCGCTCCATCGGTACTTCGGATAGCAGGATCATAGAGTTGCTAAATTCCAAAGAAATAGAACCGGTACTCGCGTTTGAAGGCGGTTCGCCGGCATTATAAGTTTTTACGTGACGTACCTCGATATTTTCGGGGTAGCTTCTAATGGTGTCTATATAAGAACGGGAATCGTCCAGGCGGGACACCTTGTATTGTTTACGGCTTCTGTCAGGAAGGCCAAGCGCCATCACATCTTTCGTGTAAAGATCGGTTACATCTATCACGGTTGTTTTGCTTAGGGAATCTTTTCCGTAAGTTTTAATAGGAAAGCGCTGTAAAACCGGTTCGAA